>CAUQPE010000009.1:0-29167 GCA_963519915.1 uncultured Campylobacter sp.
TTTACACGGTTGTGACGCTCGGGCTTTAGCAGCGGGTTGCTCACCCAGCCGTTATTCATCGGACCGTAAAGCGTGTTAAATCGCTCCATGTTGCCGGGTGTGCGCTGCAGGCTCTCAAGCGCCGCGTAGTAGCTATCTAGCTCGTTTGGCGTAAAATCGTATTTTAGGCTTGCGCTTAGACCGTCTTGCTTGACGCTACCGTCAAAATCATATCCATAAACGCTGCGGATAAGCCCCTTGACCGTCCTAAGCGGTGCGGAGGGCGCTAAATAAGGCTCGTTTAGCCCCTTTAAATTTGACCTCATCCAGTCATAGTTTAGAGCAAGGCTAAGCTTATGAGCGTCGCTAAATTTATAACTCAGCGTATCAAAAATCCTCGTTCGCTTATTTGTCACGTCGGCAAACCTATAGCCGTTAAAAACCCAGCCGCTGGGCTGTTTTAGGTATCTTTTGCCCTCGTGATTATCGTGTTGATAGCTGATTCCCACGAGATTGTGAAAATCGCCAAAATCAGCGTCGTATTTTAGCTCGGCGTCCACGATTTTTCTATCCAGTTCGACCTTGACCGTCTGCGCCGCACTCCTTAGATGATAGTTGTCGGCATTTCTGCTCACATCGCGCAGCATTAGCTCGAAATTTAGCGTATTTGATAGATCCTCCGCGCCGATACGAGCGTTAAATTTACCGACGTATCGCTCGGTTTTAACGGCGTCCATGAGATGGTGAGGCTGCTTGTCGTCGTCGATGTTGTCGTGTACGAGCGTAAATCTAAACTCGCTTAGCTCGCTGGGCACGAAACCCACGACCGCGCTTTGCCCTTGCCTGGCGTAGCCGTAGTTCCACTCTCTGCCGCCGCCGTCTTTGTAGCGGTTGGCTTTAGAAAAATTTGCATTTAAAATCGTATAGAAATTTGCGCCGCGGTATTTAAAAAGTCCCGAACTGTAAAACGTCCTGCCGTAAAATCCGCCCGCGACGTGAAATTTATCCATCGAATTATCGAGCAAATCCGTCACGAAAAAATAATCATCCCTTGGCGCGCGGTCAAATTGATTTTCGGGAAACGCGCTTTGGGCGATGTTTGGCGTATAAGGCGGCGGAGGCGTAAAATCCTTTATCGGCTTTATGACGTCGGGATTTGCGCCGTTTGCAAATAGCGCCGTCGTAGCCGCAGCCAGACTGATAGCTAGTCTCATTTAAAATCCTTTATGATAATTTTGATTTTTCCTATCACAATTATATAGAAAAGTATTTGAGTATTTCTTGATTTTCGTTAAGATAAGATTTATAAATTTCGCGCGGCTTGGTTTGCACACGGCGGCAAATTTGGCGCTAGCGAAGTTAAATTTGATAGACGTAAATTTACACGCCGAGACCCGCACTTTGAAAATGTCAAATTTTGGTTCGGTTAAATTTGGCGTTATGCATTAAATTTAATCTTTCTAGCCAAGGAGAAAGGGGCTTGAATTACGCTCTGCTTTGCAGTTTCTAGTGCAGCGACGCAGAAGCCCTCTCCAACCCTAGCACGTGAGAGGTGGCGACATAGCTTTGCTGACGCAAAGCGTCGCAAATTTAAATTTGCAATTTTCAGGGTGCTGGTCTAGGCGACTCAAATTTGTAAATTTGACTTCAAATTTAAATATAAAAAGATAAGGCGAAGTATCGTGAGATGATTTTGCGAGTTGTGTAGAAATTTTAAGTCAAGGCTAGACAAAATAGTCTGCCGTAGACTTAAAATTTCAAATCTCTCTCAAAAGCGCTCACGAGACGAGCCGTTAAGGATAAAAGAAACCGAGTATCTGCGTCGCCGCCTTTTCTTCTATGTATGGGATAATGTAGCTTGGCGAATAAAGATTCTGCCCGCTTTCGATCTCGAGATTGGTTCTTTGTTCGCTGCCGTTTGCGCGGATCATCACGCTGATAAAGGCTCTATACAGATAATAATCGGTCCTGTCGTAAAAATCATCGTCAAACGGGTCGCCAAAAAGCATGCCAAAGCCCATGCTGCGCCTGTATCCGTAGCTACCGAAACCATAACCCATGCTCATATACGCGCGCGGGCGTTCGCGTCGCTCAAAGCGCTGCAAGCTCGCAAAATCGCCCATTATCACGATATCGGCGCTCTTTTGATCCATGCTTTGAGTAAAGCCGTTTTGAAGCAGTTTGTTTCGCACGGTATTTTCTAGCGTGTTTGCGTAGCCTGAAGAGTTTTTAAAATAAACGTAGACGCTGCGAGAGGCTTTTTTTACGTCGCCGTTAGTGATAAAAATAGGCATCGCGCTTCTAGCGTAAAGCTCGGGCGTGCGGGGCTCGCCGCAACCTACGAAAAAAATCGCAAATAGCAAAATAGAGAAAATTTTTAGTTTCATTTCGCGTCTCCTCGCTCAAATTTGACCGCCGCAAATTTAACGCGGTCGGGTCAAATTTAGGATCAAATTTAAGCGTATTTTACTACTAAATCTTTACGTTTGAGTAAATTTATAATACCAGCTTGATCTCGTTTTCAAGAGTTGCTTTTGGCGTGAGTCCGATGAAGCGTTTTTTTAGATTGCCCTCGCCGTCAAAGACGAAAATCGCGGGCACGCCCATCACGCCGCCAACGGCCTTGCTGAAATAATCGACCGAAACTTTATCGCTAATCACGTCGTAGGCGATGCCGTGGTGCTTCACCATGTCGATATCTTTATCAAAGCCAAGGCTGGGTCCAAATATCCCGTAAACGCCGAATTTGTCCTTAAGCTCGGAGTAAATTTCATTTACGATCGGAGCTTGCGCTACGCAGGCGCCGCAGGATGTGCCAAAGAAAAAGAGCATATAGGGCTTGCCGTCTGTTTTAAGCCGCCTGCCCTCGGGAAAATAGTGCGTATCGACGCCCTTTGGCGAGTTTAGGCTAATGTGGTGTTTATCAAAGCCGCTACTTCCGCAGCCCGCTATCATCGCCGCCGCAAAGACTAATAATATATATTTTTTTATCATAATTCTCCCAAATTTAAACCGTCGCAAAGGCGGTTTGACCCTTTGGCTCGCTCGCTAGCCTCTCGCATGCCTGAGCACGCTCGCCGTCGCTCACGTAGTGAATATTTTCCATCTTGCCGTGCCTTAGATAGACGATCTTATCGCCAAACTGCCCAAGATCCGGGTTGTGCGTGATGAGAAGGATCGTTTTGCCCTCGCTTCGCAGCTTTTGAAACAGCTCCAAAACTACCCGCTCGTTTGCTTCATCTAGGTTGCCCGTCGGCTCGTCGGCTATCAAGATATCAGGATCGTTTATCAGGGCGCGCGCGATACACAGACGCTGCTGCTCGCCGCCGCTAAGCTGACTCGGACGGTGATCTAGCCTGTGTCCAAGCCCCACTCGCTCGAGCGCCTTTTTAGCGTCCTCTTCGTCCACGCTGCTGTGATAGTACTGAGCTATCATCACGTTTTCGACGCAGTTTAGGTAGGGGATGAGGTGAAACTGCTGAAATATCAGCCCGATCTTTTCGCGGCGAAATTTGAGCGTCTCCTCGTCGCTAAGCCTGCTAGCGTCGTCTCCGCCTAGCATGTACGTGCCTGCGGTTGGCTCGTCCATCAGCGAGAGTATATTTACCAGCGTACTTTTGCCGCTGCCGCTTGGGCCCATTATGCTGACCCACTCGCCGGCGTTTACGTCAAAGGTAATGCTCTCTAGCGCTCTTACTTCGCCGAATCTCTTCTCTATCCCGTTTAATCTTATCGCGTACTGCATATTATTCTCCTCTTAAAATATCGGCCATCTTATTTTCTAGCGCCCGTTTGATCGGATAGATCGAGGCCACGCCTGCAAAAACGAGCGAGATAACCATCGCTATCGGTATACTCATAAATCTAAAATCTATGCTCGAATCAAAAATCGCATAGCCTAAAATTTGCGCTAAGCCGTAGCCTAAAATAGCGCCCGCCAAAGCCGCCGCAAATGCCGTGACGAAGGTCTCGACGCCGAACAAATTTAACACGTTTTTCTTGCTGGCCCCCAGCGCTCTAAGCAGCGCAATCTCCTTTGAGCGCGAGAACAAAATCGCGCTTAGCGTCGTGTTTACGCACATTGAAGTGATGAGCAAGATAACAAAGCTAACAAGCGCCATCAAAAGCTTAATCTTATCCAAAATTAGGCCCTCTGATTTTGAAATTTTAGCCACGGGCTTAACCGAAATTTGCTCGTCGCTAAGGCTCTTGCCAAGCTCGCTTATGTAGTCAAATTTACCCGCTACCACGGCTTCTGCATAGTTTAGCGTATTTGGCTCGTTTGCTATCTTTTGCGCTAGAGGTAGCGAGATGATGAGCAGTGAGTCCTCTTTATCGCCGTCTTGCACGATGCCGCGAATCTTTACCTTTTCGCCCGAATTCGCGCCGATTTGCCTCACTTCGATCACGTCGCCGACCTTAAAGCCGCTTTGTTTGGCCAGATCGGTGCCGATTAGCGCGTTTCTCTCGTCAAAATCAAGCGTTATGCCTTGCCCCTCTTTGACCTCTAAAAACGGCTTAACCCGCGTTAGATCGCTAAATTTGACGCCCATAGCGATCGCGGTCGTAGGACCGATATTTACCTGCGTGAAAAGATATCCGCTCTGCCCGATTAGCTTGTCGCTCGGGATTTTGGCGATCTTTTCGTTAAATTTGACCTCGTTTACCGCGTCGCTAACGGGGTCTGCGGGAGCAAAAACTACGTTTGCGCCGTAGCTTTTTAGCTCCTTTGTTACTTTTGAGTCGATATCCAGATATACGTTTACAAAGGCCGCCGTCACGCACGCGCCAAGTAGGATAGAGACGATGATGACGCCTACTCTAGCCGCGCCAAAGCGCAGGCTTTTAAAGATAACGTTATAAAAAAAGCCCTTATTTGCGATCATATAGCACCTCCGCAGGCAAGAGTTTGACGACGCTTCTCATCGGCACGAGCGAGCCCGCAATCGAGATAAGAAGCGCAAAAGCGATACTAAGCGGAAGCACGATCCACGCGATGCCGATACCGTAGCCAAAGATACTATAAGCGATTATATAGCTTAGCGCGTAGCCCAAAAACGCACCCAAAATGCCCGCAAAAAACGCCACAACTAGGCTTTCGCTCGCAAAAAGGGCGTAAATTTCAAAGTTGCTAGCGCCTATGGCTTTTAGCAGGCCGATCTCTTTTTTACGCCTGTAAATTTCGCTGGTCATCAGCGATGTAATGCCGATAGAGGAGACCGCAAGCGCGATAATGCTAACGATACCCATTAGGCTTTGGATTTTTTTCACGATGTTACTCTCGGCGTCGCTTACTTGCATCATCGCCTTGGCCGCTACGCCCGCGTAGTTCTCCTCGATCTGATAGGCTATGGAGCTAACGTAGGCCGAGCAGTACCACATATCGTATTCGGCGCTATCTAGGTTGTCTAGATTTCGCCTGGCCTTGACGGATAGATCGTTTTCTGGGATCGTCATCGCTGAAACCTCGGCTTTTGAGTACTGCCCGAGCTTGCCTAAAAGCTCCTGGGCGAGCTTTAGCGAGGTTACGATTTTATAGCTTTCTTCGCCGGCTCCTTTTAGCACGCCCGCGATTTTTACGCTACGACCGTTTAAATTTAGCTCGCCGCCGACGCTCAAATTTCGCTTCGCGGCTAAATTTTCGCCTACGAGTACGTTTTGCATATCGTCATCTTCTATCCATTTGCCATCGACCGCCCAAAAGCCAAATAGCGTTTTAACGCCCGTTTTAAACTCGGGCTCGTCGGCCACGTTTGCAAATTTATCAAACCAAGTGCCAGTGATTTGGTATTTTTCGCCGCTAGCGTCTTTTACCTCGCCGTTTAAAAACGGAGCAAACGCCACGATGTTGTTTCGCCAAAAAATTTCCTTTACCTTATGCAAATCCTCTTCTTTTAGGTAGTTTTGCGATTTTAGCGGAGTGAAATTTTTACCCTCGATCTCGATAGCTAGCGCTTCGCCCTTTGGCAAGACGACGATGTTTGAGCCGTAGCCGCGCAGCTCGCTAGCGATCTGATCGCCGATTTTTAGCGTGATATTTAGCATACAAGCGATCAAAACCGTCGCCAAAAGTATGGTGATAAAAGCCATACCTTTTTGCACCTTCGAGCCGGTGATCGAGCTTTTTATAAGCCTTAGTTGCATATTTTTCATTTTAGAGTTCCGTTCGTGTCGACGTATTTCTCAGGGTTGGCTTCAAATTCCGCCTGAGTTTTTTCGTTTTCAAAGAAATACGTCCTGTTGTAGTATAAATAAGATTTCGAGCCGATGTTGCTTACCTTTTTGCGGCTTACCGGATCTAGCACCGTTTTTTCGACGACTTTTGAGAAGTAGTTCGCGCCGCTTTGGATAGTATCTAGCGTCACGGTCACGAATTTGCCGTCAAATTCAAAAGGCATAGGTATCGGGTTGCAGCCGCCCTCTTTGCCGACCGACGGCAAGAATATGCGCACGTTGCACGAGATACATATGAGATCGCCGCCCTTTTTGACATAGCCCATATCGCCGCATATCGCGCACGCATCAAAGACGATGATCGGCGAAGCGCGGTCTGAAAAGCGGTTTAAAAGAAAAAACCTTATCTCCCTACCTTCGTCGTTTATGTAGGCGTAGCGGTGAAGTTCGTTGTCGGCGAGTTTTTCGACGTCAAATTTAAACTCGTTATTTACGGGTTCTACGATGATAGGATCAGAGATCTCGGGCGGTTTAGACGCGTGCAGATCGTAGTAAAGCCCGAAAATAAGAGCCGTGACGACGATAGCCGCACTGCTTTTGGAGTTTGCCGCCATGAAATTTCTAGCCGCGTTGTTAAATCTAAATTTGTTCGAGCCCACGACTGATTTTACGAGCGGAGCCGGGCGTTTTTTTAAATTTATAACCGCCAAAACTAAAACTAAAAAGATAAAAAAGTACTGCGAAAAGGTCGTGTAGTAAATGCCCTTGGCCACGAGCGAGAGCGCCCACGGATACGTAGGTATCATGCCTGCCCGCATAAACTCAAGCCCCGTGTTGGAAAGAGCCTGCACTATCAAAACCGCAAGCGAAAGAATCGAAAACGTCCATAAAACGTGCTTGCATAGGCACTCTTTTAAATTTGAAACTACGAAAAACAAAATCAGCAAGAGTAAAAACGCAAATATCATCAAAAATAGGCTGATGATAGACTGCGTATCGAGTAGCTCGCCGGCAAATACCGGAAAATTCGCGCTAGCGTGAGCATAGGTTAAACCGTAGCCCGCACCGAGAGCAAAAAACGTTATCATCTTTGCAGGGTTAAATTTGATAAAAATCCAAAGCGCGCTAACTAGCAAAAACACCAAAGTAGCCGCGTCAAACACCATTTTCACGCCGGCGTCGTGAAGCGTGAGTCTAGCGATCTTAAAAACGACTATGCCCGCTGCGATACCCAAAACCGAGGGTAAAAACAGCGCTTTTAGGCTCTTTTTGTCGTTGTTTAACGCTGCAAAAAAGACAAATCCTAGTAACGATGAGATAACTTGGACGAAATATATAGACATGATCAGCCCTAAAATTTGAGAATTTAAGTGAAATTTAGAGCGGACTCAGCCGCTCTAAGCCCGAATTATTTAGCAGGCGCGCCTGTGTATTGGAATTTATAAGTCGTGGTGAACGGCTCAAACCATTTACCTACGCCCGTTTCTTTATCCGCATGGCGACCGAAGCCTTGTTTTTCAGGATTTTCTATATGAAATTTTAACTCATAGTTGCCCACGCCAGCGTCCATTTTTAGGTTAGCGCCGTAGTGAGGACCGTCTTGAGCGACCATAGGCATAAATGTACCTTTTTTAACTTTGCCGTTATCTAGGTTTTTTAGCTCGTAATTAACTTTTAGATAAGGGATCCACTCGCCCGCCGCAAAGCCGTTTTTGTTTCCCTCGATAGCGTGTATGTCGGCCTCTAGGTGGATGTCGGCTTTGCTAGGAGCTAGGTCGATGCCCTTTGGCTCCATGTCGATAGGCTCTAGATAAACGGCAGCTATCTCCATACCGTTGATTTCTACCGGATCGCCGATAGGAAACTCGCCTGCTAGGGCAACTGAAGCAGCAACGCTAAATGCCAAAGCTGTTTTAACAAATTTGTTCATGTTCTCTCCTTTAATTGGTTTGTAAATTTATTTTTAAGCTTCGCGGCAACCCGCGAAAGCTAGAAACGTCAAATTTAAGCCTCTTTGGCTTGCTTGTTTTTCATTATGATTACGCCGATGATTAGCGCCGCTACCATGATAGCCTGCGGTATCAAGCTCTCGTAATACGGATAAATGCCCAGCCACTCGATAGTAGGGAAGCCTTCGATCTTAGTCGGAACGAAAATTTTACCCTCGACGAACTCCATGAGCCCCTTGCCTACAAACACGATCGACATATAAAAGATGATCGCCGAAGTGACCAAGAAAAACGACTTGATCGGGATTTTGATAGCAAAAATTTTAAATACGTAGTAAGTAACTAGCAAGACGACGAGTCCTACTACAAATCCCAGCGCTATCATCGAATAGCCCGCGCTATCTTTAGCGTCGAAAATCAGCGCCTGATAGAAAAGCACGGTCTCCGCGCCCTCTCTAAATACGGCTAAAAATACCGTCCACCAAAGTGCCTTAGCAGAACCGGCCGATATCGACTCGCTGACGTGACTTTGGATATATTTGCTCCATTTTTTTGCGCCCGCGTTTGAGAGCAGCCAAAAACCGACGTAAAAGAGCAGTCCCACGGCGATAAGCATCACCGCGCCCTCCATCACCTCTCTTTTTTGACCTGCAGCGCCGGCAAATATCAAATTCATAATCCACGCCATAACAAAACTTAAAACGACCGCTACGCCAAGCGAGCTGTAAACGATACTCATGCGCTTTTCGTTGCCGGTTTTTAGCAGATACGCCACGACGGCCGCCACGATGATAAGCGCCTCAAATCCCTCGCGAAGTATGACCGTAAGCGCGTAAAGAAATAGCGCCCAAGGCGAGCTGCTGCCGCTTGTTTTTTCTAGCGCGGCGTCTAAATTTGCGCCTAGATTATCGGCTGCTTGCTGGAGTCTCTCGACGCTCACGCCCGCTTTCATCAGCGCGACTACTTCGCCGAAATTTCCTTCTATCTTAGTTTTTAGGCCGACGTCTATCGCGCCTACTTTGTTTTCCATGCCGCTACCTTCGAACTCGTCGAAGTAAATATCCTGCGCATCGCTCATAGCTTTAGCTACGTCTTTTGCGGCGTAAAGTTTGATCGCATCGGCGATTTTTGCCTTTATGTTTGCAACGACTGGCGCAAAATCAGTAGCCGCGTCATCCTCGGCGCTATCAGGTAAAACCACGTTGGTAGCTAGCGAGCCCGAGTCCATAGGCAGCTTGGCTACGTTTTCGTATATCAGCGCGTCAAGCTCGTCCAAATTTGACTTTAGCACGTCGACTGCTACGTCGTTGTTTATCGCTATTATCGCAGTACCCATTCGCTTTTGGATGTCGCCGTCGATGCCCTGACCGCCGTTTATAAATCTACGGATAGCCTCTTCTAGCTTCGTGTTTCGATATAGCTCAAATTTAGCTTTGTTGTTTATCTGCTGTTTTGCTGCGTCTTTATCGCCCTTTTCGTAAGCCGCGGCCGCAGCGCTAAGGGCTGTTTTTATGTCGTTATAAACCACTTGCCAGTGCGGCTCGATAGCGGCGCTACTTGCAGGTTGCGCCGTAGTTTGGCTAGCCTCAGTAGCCTTAGCGGTCTGTGCGGCGTCCGCGTTTTTAGGATCGGAGTATTCGCCCACTAGCTTGTGACCGGTGTTTATGACAGGCAAAACCTCATCCATCTCTTTGTTTAGATCGTCCATTATCGCTTGTATCTCTTCTACGGATTTTTTAGCGATGATGGCTTTGCGGATCTTGCCGAATTTAGACTCCATCGAGTAGGCTTTTTTCTGCCCCAAATTTACCCTGATTGCCGCTTCGATGTTTTCAAAATGCCCAAAATACGCATTTTGCGTGGTGGTTTTTGCCTCGTCGATCTTGCCCTCTTTATACTGCTGCATAATGCTTACGAACGAATCTTTTATGCTCTGTATCTCAGGGCCGTAGTCGGTATCGGCTGCATTTAGCATAAAAGGGATAAAAACCGCGAGTATAAATTTTAAAAATTTGCTCATAAAAAACTCCGATAAAATATGTTTTAAGCAGCTATTTTACCATTTCAAAACTTTAGCGAAAATAAAAACTGCTATCAAGTATCAATCTTATCAACAAGCTATTTTTTTTGATTATCAGATTGATCCGACTTTGAAATTTGAGTAAATTTAAGGAGTAAAATTTGAAAGAAAATTCGGGAGCAAACCGCCCCCGAATTTGAGTTAGATAGTGGTGCCCGCTTGTCTTAGCATAACGCGTTTGCGATATACGTTTGACACGTCTGCGGCGTCGCCTACTAGTAGCGCGTTGGTGGCGCAAACGGCGGCGCACATAGGGACTTTGCCTTCAGAGATTCGGTTTTGACCGTACATATGAAGCTCCTCGTGAGAGTTCGTCTCCTCGGGGCCTCCGGCGCACATCGTGCACTTATCCATAGCGCCTTTTATACCGAATGCCCCGTCTCTAGGAAACTGCGGCGCACCGAACGGACACGCGTATAGGCAGTATCCGCAGCCGATGCATTTGTTTTTATCGTGAAGCACGATACCGTCGGCTCTGATGTAAAAACAATCAACCGGACACACCTGCTCGCAAGGAGCGTCGGTGCAGTGTTGGCAGGCTATCGTGGTCGATACTTCCTTGCCCTCTATACCGTCGTTTAGCGTGATGACCTTGCGGCGGTAGAGCCCCACAGGGAGCTCGTGAGCCGAAGAGCAAGCGACCTGGCATCCAAAGCAGCTGATACATCTGTTCGTATCTACGAAAAATTTCATTCTTGCCATCTCTTACTCCTTAGACTCTATTTTCGCCGTATTCGTGGAAGAAGGTGTTAAAGCCCTCTCCGTCCGCTTTTTCTATCCTGCAAAGTCCGGCGTTAAATTCCGAAATTTGAGTAACGGGGTCAAAGCCGTAGTTTGTTACGGTATTGAAGCTCTCGCCGATCGTATAAGGCTTAGTACCCTCAGGATAGCGATCCTCTAAGCTCACGCCTTGCATAACGCCCGCGAAGTTATACGGCATACAAATTCTATCCGGCGTAACCATCTGAGTATGATAGCAGCGAACCTTGATCTTAGTGCCTTGCGGAGAGTGAATCCACATCATATCGCGGTCTTGGATACCGTATTTTAGGGCAAGCTCAGGGTGGACGTTAGCAAACATCTCAGGCGTGATCGCCGCTAGATACTTGCTCGTTCGCTCTATCATACCCGCACCGCTTAGGTTTACTAGGCGCAATGTGCTAAATACGATAGGGAATTCCTTGCTCCAGTCTTTTGCTTGCTGCTCGGATTTGTATTTCGTCTCGACGCGGAAGTTTCTAGCCTGATCGTCGAAAGTCGGGTATTTTTGTACCAAATCCCAGCGCGGAGAGTGGATAGGCTCGCGGTGCTTAGGGATCGGATCTAGGAACTCCCAAACGATCATTCTAGCCCTTGCGTTGCCAAACGGTACTACGCCTTTTTCGCGGCATTTTTCTAAGATAAGTCCGCTGTGATCCGTACTCCAAGTAGCTCCCATCAGTCTTTTTTCTTCTTCGGTTAAGGTTATGCCTAGGACTTTTTCGATATTTTCTTTGGTAATTTGCGGATAGCCGCCTTTTACGTCCGATCCTACCAAAGTCGTATCCTCGCTAGCTAGCTGACTAACGCCGTTATGCTCTAAGCCGAAACGATTTCTAAATCCGCAACCGCCCTCTGCGTAAGACTTGCTCATATCATAAAGTATCGGCGTACCAGGGTGTTTTTCGTCCCATGCCGGCCAAGGCTTACCGTAGTATTCGCCTTTTACGTCGCCGCCGATACCCATTAGCGTATCAGGGTCGAAATTTTGCCAGTTAGCCTGATGTCTTCTAAACATCTCGGCCGTTCTACCGGTATAGCCGATAGATTTGCCCATACGAGCTATCTCGTTTGTAGCGTCGTCAGGCCATACAAAGTCGTCTTTAACTTGTTTTGGCTCGTGATTCACGGTTGCCATCTTCATGCCTTTTACGTACTCGTCATAAAATCCAAATTTTTTAGCGAATAAGAACATAACGTCTTGGTCAGCCTTGCTCTCGTAAAGCGGCTCAACGACTTTCGTTCTCCATTGTCCTGAGCGGTTAGTCGAGCTTATATGACCTTCGTTTTCAAACGCAGTAGCCACCGGAAGTACGTAAATTCCGTCTTTTCTATCTGAAAGGATAGCGACCTCGTTTACGAACGGCTCCGCAACTACTAGCATATCTAGCTTGTCGACGGCTTGCTGAATTTTTGTAAGGTGCGCCATAGAGGTGATACCGGTTCCTTGAACCCAAAGAACGCGAAGCTTACCGCTTGTATAGGTTTTTTCTTCTTTTAGAACGCCTTGCCACCATTTTGATAGCGACCAGCCTTTTTCATTTCTCCAGTTTCTATCTTCCGGATTTTGCGGATCGTGATAAAAATACTCTTCAAATACGGTATTTTTTACCGGAGCGCCGCCTTGTTTCGGCTCTTTTGTCGAAACCGCAAATCGTTTGATAAACTCGTCGTAATCAACGCCCCAGCCTTTGCAGTAGTATTTCCAAGAAGCATCCGTTAGCCCGTAATACATCGGCAAGCTATCAGAAAGATTACACATATCGGTAGAACCCTGAACGTTATCGTGACCGCGGATGATATTACAGCCACCGCCCGGTTTACCCATATTGCCTAGGATTAGTTGAAGGATAGGTAAAATTCTGGTATTTGACGTTCCTACCGAGTGCTGAGTGATACCTAGAGCCCAGATAACCGTTCCCGGTTTCGTATGCGCCATTATATTAGCAGCCTCTATAAGTCTATCTACCGGTACGCCGGTAACGTCCGAAGTAAGCTCGGGAGTCCAGTGTTCGGCCTCTTTTCTAACCTCTTCGATACCATAGGTTCTGTTTTCTAAAAATTCTTTATCTTCCCAGCCGTTTTTAAGAATAATATGAATAAGTCCATAAATAAGAGCCACGTCCGTTCCTGAACGCTGACGCAAGTAAAGATCCGCGTGCGCAGCCGTTTTAGTAAAATTCGGATCCGCTACGATTAATTTCGCGTTGTTTCTATCTTTGGCTTGCAACATATGCTTCATGCCGCCGACTGGATTTGCTACAGCCGAATTCGCACCGATACAAAAGATCGCTTTTGAATTTGCCGTCATATCTCCGAAGTGATTCGTCATCGCGCCATAACCCCAAGTATTCGCCACACCGGCGACTGTTGCGCTATGTCAAATGCGTGCTACGTGATCGTTGCTGTTTGTACCCCAAAATGCCGCAAATTTGCGGAAATAGTAAGCCTGCTCGTTATTAAATTTAGCCGAACCCAAGAAAACTACGCTATCAGGACCGTCTTCTTTTCGGATTTGTAGCATCTTATCGCCGATTTCGTTTACGGCTTGCTCCCAGCTGATGCGCTCCCATTTTCCGTTTACTTTTTTCATCGGAAATTTGATACGCTGTTTTGATTTCGTAAGGTCGATCTGATCGATTCCCTTAGAGCAGTGCGAACCTTGAGAGATCGGGTGATACATAGCCATATCTTGGCGTACCCATACTCCGTCCTTTACCTCGGCTTCGATACCGCAACCCGCCGAACAAATAGAACAAATCGTTCTAACTTTTTTTGAACCTTCGTAAGGATTTTTTATCTCCTCGTTGGTTGCCTTTCTAAACGTCTCGTTTTCGCCAAATGCCATCGTGCTACCGGCACCAAGAGCGGCAAGCTTCAAAAACGAGCGTCTTCCTATGCGTGAATCACTCATGGTTTTCTCCCTTAGTAAGCGATCTTATAGTAGTATTCCCACTCTTTGCTTTTTTTGTAAAGCACCTCTTTTTTGCTCGACTTGCCGACAACTACGCCGTTGTCGTCAGGAGCAAGCTCGTCGCTAGTCGGTTTTGCGATAGCTGCGCCGGCCAATACGGTTCCGCCTACCGCGCCGACCTTCAGAGATTTTTTGAGGAAATCTCGTCTTGATCCTTGCATGTTTTCTCCTTATTTATCCCAAATTTGAAATTTTTGAGACGTTTTTAGAAAGATATTGTTCAAATTTTGCATATTTCCTAGGCGTAGTGCGCCCTACAGGCGCGTATTTTAGGGCACTTGCATATTTTAAAATATCACTGTGCAAATTTAGCATATTTTGAGAATAAATGAAGTAAAAATATTAGATTAATTATGAAACTTAATAAATAGTTAAGGAAACCTAAAATTTAGCTTAAATTTTTAATACCTCATATCAAGTTAAAAATGTATATTTTATGTAACTTTGGGGCTTTTGAGCTAAATTTATCAAATTTAGCTCAAATTCGCGTTAGAAATTATTTTTGCAGGTCGCTTAAATTTACTATGAAAGGCACGGAGCGAACGCCGGCGGCAGAGTATTTTTGTCTTAAATTATCCATCGCTTTTACGTCAGCATCGCTAACGGCGCCGTCTGCTACCTTATAGTCGTCCGCAAAATATTTTCTTAGAATTTTGATCTTATCGCTATCGGTTTTCGCGCTTGCTGCGTCTTTATATATCAAAAAGCTCTTTTGCAAAGACGAAACGTCGTGAACCGGAGTTAAGATTAGCTTTACGTTGCTTTCTTTTAGCGTCGCTTCGATCTTTTCAAGCTCTAGGCGGCAGTATGGGCACTCAGGATCGGAAAACATCACGATAGTCGGCTTTTTAGAGTCGTTTCCTAGAGTGATGATATTTTCTTTTTGCTCGTTTTTATAGACTTTTGAGATGTTTTTCGCCGCTATTTCCTTTTTTATCTCTTGCAGGTAGGCTTTTTGCGCCTTTAGGTCGATGATGTCCGGGAAAAGCAGGTCGCCTTTAGTAAAGATAACCTCGTCTTGGCTAACTTGACCGTTGCTCAAATTTACCACGACCGCTTCAATTCCGTCGGTTAGCGGTTTGCGCTCAGTTACGTTTACTTTCACGCCCTCGCCGACCATCTGCGAGTAAAAACCGACTACTTGCTCGTTTGACGCCGCAAACATCGCAGAGGCCGCCATTAGCGACAAAACTATTTTTTTCATTTCATTCCTTTTTAAAAATTTGCGCGGATTATATTAGCTTTTTATAAATAGATAAAAAATCACGCTTTTAAAACTCTATCCGTGCCGTTTTTTACGATATTAGGATCTAGATCGAGTTGCTCGAGGTAGGCGATTACGTATTTTCGGCTCAGATTTAACGCCTCTTTCGCATTTGTTACGTTTACGAATCCTTGCGCGGCGATGATAGCTTTTAGTTTAGCAAGCGCCTCGTTTAGGGCTTTTGATGTTACGAAAAGATTATGCGCGAGCCTCACCACGCGGCCGATTCCCGTTAGCTTTTTTAGCGCGTTATCGCCGCTAACGCGGTCTATCTCAAGCTCATCGTAGATGTTATACGGAGCCAAGGGAGCTAAATTTCCGCTTTGCAAAATTTCGTAAATTTTCTCCTCGAGCCTGATTTTTAGCTTGCTCATATCTACGCCCGTTTTGGTATAGACGCCGTCGTTTTTAGCGATCATGCCCGCGCTTTCTAGCTCATCAAGCGCCTTTTGAGCGATATTTTCGCTAGCCCACGAGAGCTTTAGGCTAATACTTGTAGCCGAAAACACCGCAAATTCGTTCTTTTCTATCATAAATTTGACAGCGCTTTTTATCCTATCGACCGCGCTTAGATCGTAGATGTTTAGCGCTTTTTCATCGACGAATACGTTTGGCGTTTGTTTGGCGATAGCGACGGCCTCCTCGTGATTTAGCCCGAAACGCTGATATGCCGAGATGATACCAAAGCCGTTTTTATGCGTATCTTTTAGCATCGCAAATGCGCTTACGAAGTCCTTTTTGAGCAGCGAGTTTAAAAACGAAATTTTGCTTGATTTTTTCATCGGCTCGCTCACGGCGTTTAGCACCCTGCCGCCGCCTATGACGCGACCGTTTGCGATGAGCACGAAGGGTTCGTCAAATTTCAAAAACATATCCCTTTCAAATTTAAACGTCGCAAATATCCCGCCCTCTTTTTCGCTAAGAACCAGCGCCTTTGCGGGCGCGGCCTTTGCGCCGACGCAAAAAGTCACGCTCTGCCCATGCGTTAGCTCGCGCGCGAAAACTATCGCATCTATCTCGCGAAATCCTCTAAAAAAGCCCTTTTTACTAAGCAGTTGGCCTTTTTTTAGATCGTTTAGCTCGATCCCCGTCAAATTTAGCGCCACGCGGCTGCTAACTCCCGCGCGCTCGACGAAATTATCGTGGCTTTGCACGCTTCGCACCTGCGCTTCTTTGCCCGCGTCATAGTTAAACAGCTTCTCGTTTTTGCTCACGCTGCCCTCTATCACGGTACCCGTGACTACGTTTCCGATACCTTTTAGGCTAAAAACGCGGTCGATGTAGTATCTAAAAACACCCTCTTGCTCGCGGCTAGCCGCCTTTAGCGTGAAAAGATAATTTCGCAGCTCGTCTATGCTTGCGCTATCTTTAATGCTAACCGGGAAAATCTCTAAAATTTGCAGATTTTTATACTTTTGTGCGGCGGCGTAAATTTCGCTTTTTCGCTGCTCTATTAACTCCGCGCTAGCTAGGTCGCACTTTGTTAGCGCGACGACGAGCGAGCGAACTCCAAGGATATTTAAAACCTCCAAATGCTCCAAAGACTGCGGCATAAGCCCGTCGTTTGCCGCCACGACGAATAGGCACGCGTCAAATCCGTACGCGCCGCTGATCATAGTTTTGATCAAATTTTCATGCCCAGGCACGTCGATAAATGCGATATTTTCGCCGTTTCTGCTCAAATTTGAAAAGCTAAGATCGATCGTGATCCCGCGCTTTTGCTCCTCCTCGAGTCTGTCGCCCTCAAAGCCGTTTAGTTCCTTTATCAGCGCCGTTTTGCCGTGGTCGATGTGCCCGGCCGTTCCTATTATTAAGCTCATTTTTCATCCGTTTCGTTGATTTTTTCTATCAAATTTTGCACGTCTGCGTCCAGCACGCTGCGAAGATCGAGCAGAAATTTACCCTCCTCGATGCGGCCGATCACGAGATTTTTCCTAAATTTAGCCTCGTTCTCGTTCGCGTTTCCTTTGACGGCCAGCGCAACGCTAGGTATGCGTTTGTTTGGCATAGTGCCGCCGCCTACAAATGTCGTCGTGCGCACGACTTCAAGCGGATTTTTTAGTCGCGAGTTTATAAAATTTGCCGTGTTTTCTAGCTCTTCTACGATTTTATATAGCTGCTTTATCGTCGTGATAAGCTCAAATTCGCGGTTTGCGTAGGCTTTGACGCTTTCAGCTAGTAGCGAGATGATCACCTTATCTACGCGCAGCATTCTTAACAGCTGATTTTTCTTTAGTTTTGCTATTAGTTCGCGTTTGCCTAGGATTATGCCGCACTGCACCGAGCCAAAAAGCTTATCGCCGCTAAAGCTAACGAGCGAGGCGTCTTTTAGATTTTTTAGATTCGGCTCGTTGCGCTCGAGGCCGTAAGGCAGCTCGCCGTAAAATCCGCCGCCAAGATCGAAATAATCAATGAGATTTCGCTCTCTTGCCAGCGCGCTAAGATCCGGCATGGCTACGTCCTCGCTAAAACCCACGATGTCGAAATTTGAGCGATGAACCTTTAAGATCAGCTTCGAGTTTTCGTTTATCGCCCCCTCGTAGTCGCGCAGATTGGTTTTATTCGTCGTGCCCACTTCGCGCAGGATCGCACCCGAGTTTGCCATGACTTCTGGCACGCGAAAGCTCCCGCCGATCTCGACTAGCTCGCCTCTGCTGATGATAGCTTCGCCGCCTTTTGAGAAGGTATTTAGCGCCAAAAATACGGCGCTTGCGTTGTTGTTTACTATGACGGCGTCCTCAAAACCAAAAAGCTCCGCGAGCAACCCGCCCACGTAGTCGTAGCGGTTTGAGCGGCCGCCCTTTTCGACGCTATACTCTAAATTTGAATACCCCGTAATCACGGGCGCGGCTCGGCGTAAAATTTCTGGATCGATCGCGCTACGGCCGAGGTTTGTGTGGATGATGACGCCGGTTGCGTTTATCAGGCTACGCAGGCTTAAATTTGACGCCTTTTCGTATCTTGCGAGCGTGTTTTGGACGATGTCGTCAAGCTCGGGGCAGTTTTCGCCGCCCAAAATTTGAGCGCGAAGGCTCTCTAGCTCGGCCCTAGCGACTTTGGTTAGCAAGCTAATATCAAGCCCGGAAAATTGCTCGTTTTTTATAAATTTATCTATCTGCGGGAGTTTTCGTAGTTCGTTCAAATTCGCTCCTAGTAAATTTGTGTTACCGAGCGCGATTTTAGCATAAATTTGGATAAATCTAATCTTATTAAAAAAAATAAATGTAAAAATTCAGAGCCTATTAATGCCTTTAGTATTAAAATGCGCTTAATTTTGATAACGCCTAGCGCGGGGAGAAAATCATGAAAGAATTCGGTTTTTACAACGATTTTGACGAGAATTTGATGCTAAACGAGCAGATCGAGATAAACGGCGAAGGCGAGTATCTCGTCTCAAATTCGCCTAAACTAAAATCAAGCGTTGTAGCGCCTGAGATAAATTTTTATCTAAAAAACACCGCGGACTCGGTGCTAGATAAGGCTAAAAACACGCTTTTGCTTTATGAGGCTAGAGCTAGCGCCTTTGACCTAGCGCGCGACATCGACTACGAAAAGCAAGTCGGCAAAAACGTCGTGATCGTTAGCAACGGCGGACGCGAAAATTTGGCGAATTTGCTAAAGAAAAAAGACTTTAAAACCATCGAGCTGACGCATTTTGAGATCAAATTTATCTACGGAGCAGCAGGCGAGCTAAGCGTGCTAGTACTGCGCCCCGACGGCGAGTTTGAGGTAGACTGCGACTTTTTCCTCGTAGAAAACGCGCGCGAATACATGCTAAAGCAAAGCGGCTGCTACGAGATCGCAGGCAAAAGCGACGACGAGATCGCCTCGCTGCTAGACTCGCAAAGCCCGAAATTTAAATTTAAAAGCCACGTCCACTACGACTCCACGATCTGCCAGTATCACGAGCGCAGGCACGAGATCTGCGGCAGATGCGTCGAGGCCTGCCCTACGGTCGCGATCCTAAAAGAGGACGAGACCAAGCACCTAGTTTTCTCCCACATCGACTGCGTAAACTGCGGCGGCTGCGTGAGCGTGTGCCCTAGCGGCGCGCTTGACTACTCCGATATGCCAAGAAATTCATTCGCCGAGATAGCCAAACTCTACCGCGGCAAAATCGCCCTCGTCGTGCCCGCAAAGGCAAATTTAGAAAACCTAAGCGTAAATTTACCCGCAAACGTGCTGCCTTTTGCCGTGAGCGGCGAGAGATTTTTGAGCGAGACGCATCTGCTAACGCTACTTCAAGAAAGCGGCGCGCAGGTCGTGATCTACGAGCAAAATATCGGCAAAGGCACCAAAGACGCGGTGGATATTTTAAATCAAATTTACGAGCTTAAATTTAACGAAAAAGCCGTCCTAGTCGCGCAAAACGAAGACAAGCTAAAAAGCGCCCTATCTCAGGCTAAATTTATCGAGGGCTCGCAGCACTCCGTCACCGAGTACGCACTGCCTAAGCGCGAAATTTTCGCCAAGCGCC
This sequence comes from uncultured Campylobacter sp., assembly GCA_963519915.1. Classification (GTDB taxonomy): domain Bacteria; phylum Campylobacterota; class Campylobacteria; order Campylobacterales; family Campylobacteraceae; genus Campylobacter_A. Next base: position 19,657 of record CAUQPE010000009.1, read on the forward strand.
TAGAGTGGCTAGTTGACGGGCAAAATTTAGGCTCCGTTAGCACCACCGAGCTCATCAGATACGGCCGCGTCGAGATAAACCGTGACACCTGCACGCTGTGCCTAAGCTGCGTGGGAGCCTGCAACGTCGCTGCCCTAGTCGCGGACAAGAAAACAAACTCCATCGTCTTTAACCCGAGCGTCTGCACCGCGTGCGGATACTGCGAGCTTAGCTGCGCGGAAAAAGACACGATATTTTTACGCCCCGGCAAGATCGATCTGGAGCCTAGTTTCTTTACGTTTAGCGAGCTAGCTAGAGACGAGCTTTTCGCCTGTATCGAGTGCGGCAAGGAGTTTGCGACCAAAAAGGCCGTCGAGAAGATCGCCTCGATCATGGCGCCTAAATTTAACGGCGACAAAGCCAAGCTAAAGACGCTTTATTGCTGCTCGGACTGCAAAGCCAAAGTGATGATAAAAGCGCAAATGGATCAAATGAAAGAAGAGGTTTTAAATGGATAATAACTTAACCAAGGCGCGCGCGTATTTTTACGAGTTTTTGGCCTATCCGCTATTTTTTCACGAGCACGGCGGTAAATTTGACCGTTGGCGCGAGCAGCTAGCCTACCTAGCGACCAGTCCGGTTACGCCGAGGAGCGAGGCTGCGTTTGCGAATTTGGCAAAATTTGACTTCGAGAAATTTGCTAGAGAGCAAAACGACGTGCTTTTTGACTTCTCTTACTCCAACATCCCGCTAAACGCCTCCTTTTACGAGGACGGGCGCGACGACGGCGCGGCTAGGCTGCGCGTGATCGAGTGCCTGAAGCTAAGCCCGTACCGCAGAGACAAAGAGGTCTGCAAAGACAGCGAGGACTACGTCGGATTTATATTTTTAGCCACGGCGACCTTTTTACGCGACGAGGTAGCAGGCGCGGCAAATATCAGCAGCAAGCTATTTACGGACGTTACGAATAAATTTATAGACGAATTTATCAAATTTTTATCCGCTCACAAAAATGCCGACTTTTTCGCCTCTTACGCGATTATCTTGCGCGATTTTATCGATCTTGAGCGCGCGGTGCTAGGCGTAGAAGCCCCTCCTGCGCCGATCGGCGACAGCGCGGCGGTAGCCTCGATGAAAAAAGAGCCGTTTCAAAGCAAGATGCCTACGGCCAAAACCAAACTCCGCTGGGAGGAGTTCTCGCCCGTTATCTCGCAAGAGTTCGACGACTGAGGCTTGCGCGCTTAAATTTGCTTGCTAGGCTCGTGCCGGCAGGCAAATTTGCGCTTTAAATTTAGTTAGATAAATCCATCCGTTTTCGGTGCGTTTTTTTAGCCTCTTTAACCCGCCCGAATTTCTCCTACATTTTCCAAATTTCCCATCCAAATTTCACTCAAATTTAACCGCCATTTGGCTAAGATTTCGCAAATTTAGTCACGAGCAAAAGGATAAAATTTGCAAAGCTTTTTTAAATTTCTATTCACCCTCGCCGCCTTCGCCGCCGTCCTCTTTTATCTTTCTTTTTTGGGAGTCAAATTTGGATCAAGCTCTATGCCAACGGGTTTTACTATCACGCCAGACACCAAGATAGACCCAAACTCCGAGCTAGCCAAATACGTAACGCAAGAGGAGATAGACGACTTTGGTTTTAGGTGCGCCAACATCGTTTGCGACGAGGAGAAAAACGCTACGCTAGTACCTTTAAGGGCCGCTCTTGATAGAAAAGATACGGACTTCGTAGTTAAATTTATAAAAGATAACAACCTAACCGCCGACGTAGAGATGAGAGATAAAAGAACCCCGCTGATGTACAGCTCTTTTAGAAACGATGTAAATACCTTTAACGCTTTATTAAATTTAGGGGCCAACATAAGGGCTAAAGATAGATTCGGCTTGTCTCCTATGGCTTATGCTATTATGCTAAACTCCGTTGATACCGCTAAAATACTACTGGAAAAAGGGGTTAAATTTGAAGAGGTGGAGTATGTGGCGTATTTTATATTAAACTCAAAAGAGGGCTACGGATGGATGTCGTCGCTAATAATAGACGGTAACGACATAACTATAAACTATACGATAGACCCGGATCATCCTGGACGATACCCTGATACAGACATAAATAATCCGGCCTGCGTCAAAACTTGTGATGGCGAGAAGGTAGAGCCGTTTAAATACGTAGTCTCAAAAAACCTGCCACAAATGGCAGAACTAATGCTAAGCACGGGGTATAAACCCAAAGAGTTTAAAATGGGAAGCGGACTACAAGGCATAAAAGACGAAGAGAAAAATAGGCCGTTACAGCTAAGCGGCTGGGCCATCCTAGATGATTACGAAGACTACGAGCCCATGCTTGACGTCTTTATAAAATACGACCTACCGAATGCCCCTACTAAGGAGCAGCTAAAGGAGGCGTATGGCAAGTGCTATAAGACTTACCTGTGGTACAAAGTGAGATGGATAGACGGAGCAAGTATAAACAAAAAAAGACCGTTTTATGTAGATATGCCCATAAAAAATTTAGAAAAATATTGCACCGATCCAAACGGGACTTTTCAAAACGTGAGATCGTTTATATCTTGGGCAAACGAGCAAAAAAAGATGAATGAAATAATAAAAATAGGGGATACGGGGAAGGTAATTTACGTAGATGGCAACCGAAGTAAATCTAGCCCAAGCTCAAATTTGAAGTAAAATAATCTCGTCGCAAAAACGAAGCCAAAATATAAATTCGGCCGAATACAATTTGAGATCGCGGCGGGCGTAAATTTAAGCGGGCAAATTTGACGAGAACGGACGCAAATTTGCCTGCCAAATTTCAAATTTGACTGAATCTTGTTAGCTTCTAAAATCGCGATCGCCGCTTAGCGATGTTAAATTTTAGCTCTATGTGGCGGTTAGGCTTTAAACTACGGCATTTAAAGCGACCGCGAAAACCGCCCGAGATAAAAGGCAAATTTAAAAACGGCGTGTTAGAGTAAATTTGCGCTTACCGCTCGCCTCGCGCCAAAAGCTTCGCCGTCCGCCCGTTTTTTCGCACTTCTTTGAAAAATATCCGCAGCGCCTTTTGCTCCTTTGCGCCGATTTCATAGCTGATAAATTTGAGATACCATTTGATATCGTCCGCGCTGATACCCCTAGTTTGGGCGTATTTGGCGAGGATGTAGTTTGGGATTTTGACATTTGCTCGCAAAAACTCGCGCGCCAGCCGCTCATATGCGCCGCGCCCCTTCACGCAGGAAAATCGCCCGAAAACAAACGGCAAGCCCATCCGCTCGCGCCATGCCCGCCCAAGGTCGTAAAACGCCTCCTCGCCCTCCCGCAGATATGCCTTTAGCGCGCGGTCGCCGATGAGCACCTCGCCCTCAAGCCCCAGCACTCCGGCTAGCGCGTTTGAGCTCGCAGACGCGGGGTCGGGACGCACGGCGGTGCCCTTTCGCACGAGCACGCTTTTGACGTCGCCTTTTGCGACGATGCCCAGACTCACCTTTTTGTAGCGTTTTTTGCGGCTTTCGATGCTCGAGATCACGGCTGCGTCGATCCTGCGGCAGCACAGGTCGCGGTTTAGTTTGCTAGGCACCCCTTTTTTAAATTCGATGATTTTTTTATCCTGCGAGCTTAGGCGCGAGCGTTTTAAAAATACGTGAAAAGGAAGCAAATTTAGATAATCAATCTTGCCAAAAATCATAAAAACTCCGAATTTATAAGGATTTGCGCCGTTTTAAAACGAGCTAAATTTAAAGCTGAATCCAACTGTAAAAATAAATTTTCGTAAAATCCAAATCATAGCCCGCGTCAAAAAAAACGCGGCTTGCGGGCCTCGTGACGATAGAGCAAATTTAACCGATTCGCGCCGCAAAATATATCTGCTCCAAAGTAAAGCACCAAAAAGGCGCGGGTCTGACTCGCCTAGAAAGCTCGCTTCAAAAGGCAACGATGAAAAACCGCCAAAACGCGCTGAGCTTCCCATCTAGCTTCAGTTCCGAAGCTATCTTTTTAAGGCTAAATTTGAAAAAGCGGCGACTCCGCGCAGGAAATCGCCGCTAGCGAGGCAAATTTAGCTCAAGGCCGAGCTGTTTTGCTTCGTTAAATTTGGTATTCGTGCTCTTCAAGCTCGTCATTTAAGAGCTTCGTAAATCTCGCCGCATGCGCCTCTATCGCGCTATCTGGCACGCCCGGCTCCACGCCGCAGCTAGCAAAAATCCGCCCGTAAACGAGCTCGCAAAAGTCCGCGCAGCACTGAAGCGGTAGCAAAATCTCGTTTAGGCTAAATTTGATCGCGCCGTGCTTGGAGTATTCGCCTAGCCCGCCGCCCGCGCTCACGGCGATTTGCAGCTGTTTGCCCGCGATCTTCGCGCCCTGTCCGTAGGCAAAGCCGCGGCTTAGCACGTAGTCGATGTAGGCCTTTAGCATCGACGGCACGTTAAAGCCCATCATCGGAAACAAAAACACGATGCGATCGGCGCGCAAAAACGCCTCCTGTTCCGCCGCGACGTCGATTTTAAGAGCGTCGGTGCCGTATAGTCCCTCTAGGTGGCGAACCTCGGCGCCCGCGCCTTTGGCGGCATTTGCCAGCGCCTTGTTTAGGCGAGAGGCGGCGAAATTTGGGTGGGATAAAACTACTAACGTTCTCATTTTGGCTCCTTTTTTGATAAATTTTAGAGCGTTTGCGTTTGGGGGCGTTAAATTTAAACTGATTAAATTTGCTGATTTTTAAACCTCGCCTCAAACCGCAAAAGTCTTATTTTTGAGAAATTATATCATCAAAAGCATAAAAACGGGTTAAGGCGGGCGGCCAAATTTTAACTAATAAGACGCTAGAGGATACGGCAATAAATTCCAACCCAAATTTATCTGCAAAACCCGTACCGCAAAAATGCTAATTTAGTTGCAAAAACCACAAGCCTGCTAAGCCGTCAAATTTGCCTCTTGCCTAAAAATATCAAGGTTCAAATTTAACTCGCCTATGATAGATAAAAGTTCTGAAATTTCCTTTTTGATCCCCGCAGCATCCTCGAGACTAGGCGGTAGCGAAAAGAGCGTCGTCTCAAATTTATTTTTCGCTCCGTTTAAAAATAGATAAAATTTATCGTCCATAAACGCCGCACTCACGCCCATCTCTCCAGCAAATTTTATCTTTAACTCTCTCAAACGCTCCATAAATGCGGGCGTCAAAAGATACCGTGCCTCTACTTTATCGTCTGTAAAAACTCTAAATTCGTCGTTAAAAAGAGTATCGTCCATCTGCTCTTTTTCGCCTATAAATTTAGTATTTAGCGTGCGACTCGCGACTATCGTTTGCCCGCTAAATTTCTTGTAAAACTCACAGACCAAGACCGAGCCGCTAAATGCTTGCATATCCTTCATCGTTGACCGTGCAAAAAATATTAGAGAGATTAGGTTAAGTCCGGGCGAGTCGCCTAGTTTTAGTTTGGCGTCCCTGGGTATGCTTATAGCTTCGCTAAGATTAAATTTAACGTCACTATAAATGCCGCTGATTTGATCTTCGGCGCGGAATCTGTCGCGTGAATAAATATTGATTTCTCTAAATTCTTTTTCGGTTATGCCTGCTTGAGGATCGTATTTAAAGGTTGGGTTTACGTCTTTTATCGCAATGCGAATGAACGTATTTTTAAAAAAACTCGTATAATCTTTTTCTGCATCTAGCGCATAGTATGCGGATATGTTAAGAGCAAGAATGATAAACGGGAAATAGACGGCTGCAAATAAATCTCTAGCTCCGCTGCTGTCGAATATATACATAACGATCTCACCTCCTATCAAAAGCACGCCGAAAGTAAAGAAGAGTCCGAGAATTACGCTTTTAATATATCGCCTTTTGCATTCGCTTTGCTTTTTCGTGGTGGCAACTATGGCTTCGTTTATGTTCAAATTTTGCCTTTATCTAATATTTACGCGGCGAAAGGTTTGTATTTCTTTTTCGCTCGCGGTCAAGCGAATTTTAACAAATTTTACGCCGTGAAGGTGCGGGTTTGGCGGACAAGCAGCTAAATTTAAAGAAAAATCGGTCAAATTTGACCGAAAATAAAAGGATTTAAGCCGAATCAAATCGGCTTAAAATTTGAGAGTTTAGCGTAGATATTTGACGTTGGCTTTGGCGCGGAGCTTGTTGAAGTATTCGCCGATGACGCGGTCTTGCTCGAGTTTATAAAGCGCATTCATAGCTTCGTCTCTGACTTCGTCAAATTCAGGCATCGTTTGCCCCTTTTTAGACGCTACGTAAAACATCTCAAAGCCCTCGGGAGTCTGGAAAATCTGCGTGAAAGTGCCGTCGGGGGTCTGCTGAAATATCGTTCGTAGTTGAGGCGGGATCTGTTCGCTTTTTAGATCAAGTACGTCCATGTGTACGCTGTGGTTGGCGTTCATCGGGGAGCTTTGTCTAGCAGCCTCTAAAAGCTGCATCGTAGGCGCCACGTATCTAGTCACGCTCACGTCGGTAAAGTGTGCAAAAAGGTCGCGATTTTGCTCGAAATAGGCTCTTGCGGCGTTTTCTGAAATGTTGATTTTAGCGTCGGCAAAGATGCTTTGATATAGCTTTTCTTGTTTTATGCTTTTTGCGACATCGTCTTTAAACTGCGAGTAGTCGCCGCCCTTTGATAGCACGGCCGAGCGTAGATCTGAGGCGCTCATACCGCTCTCGCTTGCGATCTTTTGCAGCCTTTGATTTAGCTCGTAGTCGCTGGCTTCGATTTTTAGGTTTTTGATCTGTGCGGTTTCGAGTCTATCGCGGATCAGTAAATTTAGCGCGTTTGCTTCGCTTGTTTGCAGCTGCGCGGCGGCTTTGCGCACTTCGTTTACGGTGATGGGTTCGTTTTCGATGATGACGGCTATGCCGTTTGAGATCTGGCTCGCGTTAGCCATACAAAAACTGAGAAAAAACGCGGCGAATGAGATCTTTTTTAACATATAAAACCTTTGTTTAAGTCTAAAGTAAATATAATTTGAGCATTATAACATTTTAAATTTAAGCGCAAGCTATAAAGGTAAAATTTAATGCAAAATTCACAAATAGTAACTAGATTTGCCCCCTCTCCGACCGGATATCTGCATATCGGCGGGCTTAGGACGGCGCTTTATAACTACTTATACGCTAGAGCAAACGGCGGCAAATTTCTGCTGCGCATCGAAGATACCGACCTAAAACGCAACTCCGAAGAGGCCACGCAAGCGATAAAAGAAGCCTTTGCCTGGTGCGGGCTAGATCACGACGGCGAGGTGACGTATCAGTCGCGTAGATTTGACGTGTATAAAGAGTACGTACAAAAGCTGCTAGCCGAGGGCAAAGCCTATAAATGCTACATGAGCAAAGACGAGCTAGACGCTTTGCGCGCCGAGCAAGAAGCGAGAAAAGAGAGGCCCAAATACGACAATCGCTACCGCGAATTTACAGGCACTCCGCCTGCTGGGGTCGAGCCCGTCATCCGCATCAAAGCCCCTCTAAGCGGCGAGATCGTGATCGACGACGGCATCAAAGGCGAGGTAAAATTTAGAGTCGAGGATATCCTGGATGATTTCATCATCGCTCGTAGCGACGGCACTCCGACGTATAACTTCACAGTCGTGATAGATGACGCGCTAATGGGCGTAACCGACGTCATCCGCGGAGACGATCATCTATCAAATACCCCGAAACAAATCGTGCTCTACGACGCTCTAGGCTTTAAAGCGCCGAAATTTTATCACGTCGCGATGATAAACGGCGAGGACGGCAGCAAACTAAGCAAACGCCACGGCGCGACCGACGTGATGGAGTATAAGCGAATGGGTTATCTGCCTGAGGCTCTTTTAAATTTCCTCGTGCGCCTAGGCTGGAGCCACGGAAACGACGAAATTTTCGGTATGGACGATATGCTAAAGTACTTCGATCCGCACGATATAAACAAAAGCTCAAGCACATATAACGCAAGCAAGCTAGAGTGGCTAAACGCCCACTACATCAAGACGCTGCCGTACGAGAGGCTGGCAAGCGAGATGCTTGAATTTGAGATAGATTTTAAAGCGATGCCAAAGGGCGAGGTGCTGTTAAATTCATTGCGCGAACGCTCAAAAACGCTAGTTGAAATGAGCCAAAGCGCAAGAACGATCATAAACGCTCCAAGCGCATACGACGAAAAAGCCTACGCTAAATTTATCACGCCCCAAAGTAAGGAAAATTTGGCTAAATTTGCCGAAATTTTGGACGAAAATTTGGACGCCAAAGGCTACGAGGAGATGACGGGTAAATTTTTAGAAGCAAACGGCTTAAAGCTAAAAGACCTAGCTCAGGCGCTTCGCGTCGCGCTAACGGGAAATAGCGTAAGCCCGGGGATATTTGAGGTGCTCGAAGTTTTGGGCGCGGACGAGACGAAAAAACGAATAAGAAATATTTTAAAGGAGAATAAATGACACACGTAACTAACGAAGAGGCGCTCGCGTATCACGAGGGCGGTAAAATAGAGATAAAAGTAAAAACCCCGTGCGCCACGGCAAGAGACCTATCTATGGCCTATACGCCTGGCGTCGCGGTACCGTGTAAAGAGATCGAGGCCGACAACGAACTAGCCTACAAATACACCAACAAGGCAAATTTAGTAGCCGTCATCACCGACGGTACGGCCGTGCTCGGTCTAGGCGATATCGGCGCGGTAGCGGGCAAACCCGTGATGGAGGGCAAGGCGGTTTTGTTTAAAAAATTCGCAAACGTAGACGCTTTTGACATCGAGCTAGACGAGCATGATCCGGACAAGATCGTAGAGATCTGCAAGGCTCTAGCCCCAACCTTCGGCGGTATAAATTTAGAAGATATCCGCGCTCCGAAGTGCTTTGAGATCGAGCGCAAACTACAAGAGGCAGTCGATATCCCGGTCATGCACGACGATCAGCACGGCACCGCGATGATTACAAGCGCGGGCATAATAAACGCGATGGAGATCTCCGGCAAAGACATCTCAAAAATCAAAATCGTAGTTAGCGGCGCGGGCGCGGCTGGCATCGCATGCGCGAAGATGTATAAAGCGCTTGGCGCAAAACACATCGTGATGGTAGATAGCAAAGGCGTGATCCATAAAGGCCGCACCGATCTAACTCCGGAAAAGCTAGAATTTGCCCTAGAAACCGCTGATAGAACGCTAGCGGACGCGATGAAGGGCGCGGATATGTTCCTAGGCCTTAGCAAACCTGGCGTCGTAACCAAAGAAATGGTCGCCTCTATGAACGACGAGCCGATTATTTTTGCGCTTGCTAACCCGACTCCGGAAATCTTCCCTGAAGACGTCGCAAGCGTGCGAAACGACGTGATGATGGGAACTGGCCGTAGCGACTATCCAAACCAGGTAAATAACGTTCTTGGCTTTCCGTTTATATTCCGCGGCGCGCTAGACGTCAGAGCTAAAAAAATCACCGAAAATATGAAAATGGCTGCGGCGCGTGCGCTTGCAAATTTGGCTAAAGAGCCCGTGCCTGCGGAGGTTTGCGAGGCGTTTGGCGTAAAAGAGCTAAAATTCGGCAAAGACTACATCATACCAAAACCGTTTGACAA
>CAUQPE010000010.1:0-28728 GCA_963519915.1 uncultured Campylobacter sp.
ACACGGGCTTTGCATGGACGAAAGATAAGCTCGGCATGTATCACGGCGAAGCAAGGCTCGGAGACAAACCGATCGTCTACTGGCCGCTAGGTGAGAAATGATCAAATTTGCCCCGCCTATTTTGACTTGGGCGGGGTTAAATTTAGTTAAATTTTGGTAGCTTATTCAAAAATATTCAAATTTGGATTTTATATAAAAGACGAAGTCAAATTTAAAAGCAGCAAAATATGGCTTCGCCTCTCAAATTTAGCCTATTTTACACTATTTTCAACCTTAAATTTAGCCAAAAGCTCCTCGTCGCATTTCGGGCAGTATTCGTGCTCGCCGCTGATGTAGCCGTGTTTGGCGCAGACGCTAAAGACCGGCGTTATCGTGATGTATGGCAGCTTGTAGTTGCTGACCACGCCGCGCACGAGGTCTTTGCACGCTTCGGCCGAGCTGATGCGCTCTTTCATGTATAGGTGCAGCACCGTGCCGCCCGTGTAGGAGCTTTGCAGTTCGTCTTGCAGATCGAGCGCCTCAAACGCGTCGTCGGTGAAATTTGCCGGTAGCTGCGTGGAGTTGGTGTAGTAGATATTTTCGCCAAATCCCGCCTGGATGATGTCTGGATAGCGCTTTTTATCCTCTTTAGCAAAGCGATACGTCGTGCCCTCGGCAGGCGTGGCTTCGAGGTTATAAAGGTTGCCCGTGCTCTCTTGAAATTCGCGAATTTTACCGCGCAAAAACTCTATCATCTCGATCGCAAACTCTCGCCCGAAATCGGTAGCGATATTTTCCTTGTCGTTCGTGAAATTTCTCAAAAGCTCGTTCATACCGTTGATGCCGATGGTGCTAAAGTGGTTGTTAAAGTGCTTTAGGTAGCGCGCGGTGTACGGATATAGGCCACGCTCGTACATCTCCTGGATAAAGGCGCGCTTTTTTTCGAGCGTGGATTTGGCTAAGTTTAGCAGATACTCAAGGCGGGTGTAGAGTCCCTTTTTATCGTCTTTATATAGGTAGCCCAGGCGAGCTAAATTTAGCGTCACAACGCCGATACTGCCGGTCATCTCCGCACTGCCGAACAGCCCTCCGCCGCGCTTTAGCAGCTCGCGCAAATCAAGCTGCAAGCGGCAGCACATCGAGCGCACGTGGCCCGGCTTATAGGCCTTGTCGTTTGCGACGCGGTTGCCGTTTTCATCGGTCGTATACTGAGAGCCGACGAAATTTTGAAAATAGCTCGAGCCCATTTTTGCCGTGTTTTCAAAAAGCACCTTCGCTACCTCGCTGTCCCAGTCGAAGTCCTCGGTGATATTTACGGTAGGGATCGGGAAGGTAAACGGCTGCGAGCACTTGTCGCCCTCGGTCATGATCTCATAAAACGCCTTGTCGATGCGGTTCATCTCAGGCTCAAAGGCGCGGTAGGTCATATCGGTTAGCTTGCCAAAACCGCGTTTTTGCGCCTCCTGCGCTAGCTCTGCGTCCTCTAGGTCGCTAAATATATGCCTATCCTCGCGCGTAGGTATCTGATCGCGCAGATCGGACGGGCAGGTGATGTCGATCGTTATGTTGGTAAACGGACTCTGGCCCCAACGAGCCGGCACGTTTAGGTTAAAGATAAAGCTCGTTATCGCCTTTTTAATCTCTTTATCGCTTAGCTTGTCGCGGAAAACGTAAGGCGCAAGATAGGTGTCAAAGCTACTAAACGCCTGCGCGCCAGCCCACTCGCTTTGCAAGATGCCGAGGAAATTGGCCATCTGATAAAGCGCTTCGCGGAAGTGCTTAGGCGCCTTACTCTCGACCCTGCCGCGCACGCCGTTAAAGCCCTCGTTTAAAAGCGCTCTTAGACTCCAGCCCGCGCAGTAGCCGGTAAGGCAGTCAAGATCGTGGATGTGATAGTCGCCGTTTCGGTGCGCGAGGCCCTCTTCTTTGCTATACACCTTATCTAGCCAGTAGTTGGCGATGACCTTGCCCGCGGTGTTGTTGATGAGGCCTGCGTTTGAGTAGCTGGTGTTTGAGTTGGCGAGAATTCGCCAGTCGGTTCCGTTGATGTACTCGCTGATGGTTTGGGTGGAGTTGATGTAGGTGGTGTCTTCGTTTAGTCCTAAAATTTGCTCGCGCTGAAGCTTGTGCGTGTGTCGGTAGAGCATAAAGCTCTTCATCACGTCGAAGTGCCCTGCGTTAAAAAGCGCCTTTTCGATATAGTCTTGCACGTCCTCGACGCTCAAAACTTCGCTATCAAACACGTGCCCCATCACGTCCAAAAAGACCTTGTCGTCATACTCTTTAGACTCGCTTTCAAAGGCTTTTTTGATCGCGTCTTGGATTTTATACGGGAGGTATTCTTGTCTTGTTCCATCACGCTTTAATATAAATTTCATCCACCCGCCCTCCAGCTACTTTTTAACAAAAAATTTCGGAAGTATATCTAATGCTTTAGCAAAGTTGGCTTAAAATTTAGTGACCGAAATTTGCTCTCCGGGCATTTTAAAAATGTCATTTTTAAGTTTAAAATCGCTTTTAAAGCGCGTATATTTAGGTGTTTTGTGGAGAGCTAATAAATTTTAACACAAAGCCGTTTTTGATAAGAGATATTAAATTTGAGCAAATTTGAAAGCAAGCTAAAAAACAAGCGAAAGTTCAAATTTCACGAGATTTTGCGGGAGTTAAATTTGGTAAATTTGAGGGAGAGAAAGTCCCGCCGTAAAATTCGACGGGAGAGTTTTTATTCGTCGTATCTTAAGAAAATATCCTCGCCGCCTTTTGCAAGGTTTAGGATACCTTCGCCGCGTTTAAACGTTATCTCTGTACCGATATCGTCGTTCTCTAGTCTTACGCCGCTTGCAGTGACTGCGTTTTTAAGGTTGATTTTGTGACCTTTGCTATCTTCTAGCACGGCTGTGTTAAATTTATCGGTAGAGCTTAGTCTAACGACGTATTTCGGATCGTTTACGCCCGTAAATTTAATAACTTCAGCTTCTGATTTGGTGATCTGAGCTTTGTTTGCGCTCTCGCTTTTGTGTGCGTGGCAACCGCTAAGCATAGCAACTGCAGCAAAAGCCGCCAAAGATGAAACTAAAAACTTCTTCATTTTCGTCCTTTTTTGTGAAATGAGACTCGAATATTACTTCAAAATAGTTTATATAAAGTAAACTTAGCCAAGAAGGAGTCCTCGTTCAAGGCTAAGTTTACTCGCGGGCTTACGCTTATTTAGAAAATAAGCCGCCGCAAATTTATCGCCGCTCCTAAAAAATCGCGAAATCGGCGAATTTTTGGCATTAATGGCAGCCGCAACCGCAGCAAGATTTCGCGCCGCCGTGAAGCTCGGAAACATAAAATTTAACCGAATTTAGCCCCTCTTTTAGCGCCCATTCGTAAGCACTCGAGACGAAATCCCAGTTGATATTTTCAAACAACTTCTCCAAATACGCCGGGCGCGCGTTTCTGTGATCGACGTAGTATGCGTGCTCCCAAACGTCCGCGACTAGAAGCGGTACTAGGCCGTCAGTTGCTGGAGTTTGCGCGTTACTTGTTTGTACGATTTGTAGTTTGTCCTCTTTTGGATTGTAAACTAGCCACGCCCAGCCGGAGCCAAAAAGCGTAGTCGCTGCCTTTAAAAACTCCTCTTTAAAATTTGGAATATCTTTTTCCAAGCGAGCTTTTAGCTCGTCGCTCATTTGGCTTTTTTTCGCGATGCAATCCCAGTAAAAGTCGTGGTTATAAACCTGAGCCGCGTTGTTAAACACGCCGCCGGAGCTTTTTACCAAGATATCAAAGAGGCTAGCGCCCTCAAACTCCGTACCTTTTATCAAATTATTTAGGTTATTGACATAGGTTTGGTGGTGTTTGCCGTGGTGGTATCTACAGGTTTCCTCGCTTACGACGGCGTTTGCTTTCGGATCGAAAGGCAGTTTTCTAAGTTCAAACATAATTTTTCCTTTGTAATAAAATTTATCCGTATTATAGCAATAAAATAGTAATTAATTTATTAACACGCAAACAAAGCCGCCGATGTTTCCGTTTTATCAAATTTGATTGGTCTCGCCGCACGAAAAGATCAAATTTGATAAAATAATGTGTATTTTCGTAACATTTAGTCTTTTTGGTATTACATTTCGCTTTGGCTTGCACTCAAATTTGACGGTCAAATTTGAGATATTGTTACTTATCTACACATAAATTTGAAATTTATTGCAAAAAGTCGAAACATTTTCACGCAGCCGCTTTTTTATGAATTATAATTGCACCTAGCTGAATTAGCTAATCTTTTAAAAAGGATCACAGATGAAAATTAAGTTACTTTCCGCACTGCTTCTTTCTTGCGCGCTTGCTGGCAGCGCGTTTGCCGCAGGCAAAACATACACGATCAAATTTGCCCACGTCGTGGCCGCCTCTACGCCAAAAGGCAAGGCTGCAGACTTTTTTGCAAAACGAGTCGGCGAGCTTAGCGGCGGAGCGATCAAAGTCGAGGTATATCCGGCCGCATCGCTGATGGACGATGATAGGGTTTTTGCCGCGCTAAAGCTTGGTAACGTACAGATGGCGGCGCCTAGTTTTTCTAAATTTACGCCGATAGTGCCGCAGTTTCAGCTTTTTGATCTGCCGTTTATCTTTAGAGATAATGCCCATCTTTACGCTGTTCAAGACGGCGAAGTCGGACAAGCTCTAAAAGACATGATCGCTAAAAAAGGCTTCATCGCGCTTGATTTTTGGGACGCAGGATTTAAGCACTTTAGCTCTAGCAAAAAGCCTATCGTAGAGCCTGCGGACGCTAAGGGACAAAAATTCCGCATCCAAAGCTCAAAAGTGCTTGAAGAGCAGATCAAAGTCGTGGGCGGCAACCCGCAAGTATTGCCGTTTTCGGAGGTTTATCCGGCCCTCCAACAAGGCGTAGTCGATGCGACTGAAAACCCGCTATCAAACTTCTACAACTCCAAATTTTACGAGGCGCAAAGCTCTCTAACGCTCTCTAGCCACGGATATTTGGGCTATCTAGTCGTTTTTAGCGAGAAATTTTGGAAAGGCTTGCCTGATGATATGAAAGCGCACGTAAAACAAGCTCTAAGCGAAGCAACGACTTACGAGCGCGAAGAGACGACTAAAGAAGAAGAGCACATTTTGAGCGAGCTTAAAAAATTCGCAAGCGAGACTAAAAAGCTTGAGATCATCGAGTTAAACGCCGATCAAAAGGGCAAATGGGCAGAGGCTATGAAGCCGATTTATCCAAATTTCTATAGCACGATCGGTCAAGATTTGATAGAAAAAACGATAAATACGAAGTAGGCTTTTATGGGTAAATTTTTTGAGATTTTAGATGTCGGCATCGCCTCGGTAAACAAAACCGTAGCGGTGCTAGGCATCGCCGCAGGCACGCTGCTAGCCTTTGTTAACGTAGTGATGAGATACTGCTTTAACACGGGCTGGTCGTGGGCCGGCGAGCTAACGAACTACCTTTTTATCTGGTCGGCGTTTTTTGCCGCTGCTTACGGTTTTAGAAAAGGCATACATATCTCGGTTACGATTTTGATCGAGAGATTTCCCGCTCCTATCGCCAAGGCCTACCTCATCTTCGCAAACATCCTAACGACGGTATTTTTGATGTTTATCGTAGTTTATAGTGTGCAGTATCTGCAGGTGATGATCGAGCTTGATTTCATGAGCGTGGATTTAGGCGTGCCGCAGTGGGTGCCGATGCTAGTGCTTCCGATAGCGTTTTTGGGTGCCAGCTACCGCGCCGGAGAGAAAATTTACCAGATCGCTATGACGCCTTCGGATAAAGTCATCGTAAATAACGAAGCCGAGATGATACGCGACTCGGTCAAGAAAAGCTAAGGAGAGCCTATGACCATCGCATTTTTATTTATATCGCTGTTTGGCCTCATGCTTATAGGCGTTCCCGTCGCCGTTTCGCTTGGAGCCAGTACGGTTATCACGATGCTTCTTTTCACGGATCTTGACGTCGCGACGATACCTCAGCTTATCTTTGACGGTATCAATAAATTTGCCCTCATGGCGATCCCGATGTTTATCCTAGCCGGAAATTTACTGAGCAAGGGCGGCTCTGCTAGACGCATTATAGATTTTGCTAAATCCATGGTCGGACACCTGCCTGGCGGCCTGCCGATGAGCGCGATATTTGCGTGCGTTATATTTGCCGCGGTTTCGGGTAGCTCGCCTGCTACGGTCGTAGCGATAGGCTCCATCATGTTCGTCGCTATCAAAGAAGCGGGTTATCCAAAAGAGTACGCCGTGGGCGGCATCACGACCGCGGGCTCTCTAGGCATCCTCATACCGCCTTCGGTCGTTATGATCGTTTACGGCGTGACGGCCGAGGTCAGTATCGCGCAGCTATTTATGGCGGGCGTGGTGCCGGGGCTGATGCTGGGCGGTATGATGATAGCGCAAACTTATATCGGAGCAAAAAGGCTTGGATTTAAAGCTACTACGCCCGAGCCTTGGAGCGACCGAGTAAAAAAATTCTTCAGAGCTTTTTGGGCACTTCTAATCGTAGTAGTCGTTATCGGCGGTATCTACGGCGGCATTTTCACCCCGACCGAGGCTGCGGCGGCGAGCGCGATATATGCGCTGATTATTTCGCTATTTGTATATAAAGATATCAAATTTAAAGACCTGTGGGACATCTGCCTAGAGTCTGCTATCACGACGGCGATGATATTTTTCATCATCGCAAACGCGGTCGTGTTTGCGTATCTGCTAACTAGCGAAAACATCCCGCAAACGATAGCAGATAGCATCCTAGCCGCAAATATCGGCAAGATAGGCTTTTTAATCATCGTAAACGTCCTGCTTTTCATCATGGGACAGTTTATGGAGCCTTCATCGGTCGTTATGATCATGGTACCGCTACTGCTACCGATCGCAACCGCGCTAGGCGTGGATCCGGTGCACTTTGGTATCCTGCTAATCGTGAATATGGAAATCGGCATGATCACGCCGCCGGTCGGACTAAATTTATTCGTCGCTAGCGGCCTAACGGGCATGAATCTAAAAGACGTCATCGTCGCGTGCTTGCCGTGGACTTTGACGCTATTTATCGGGCTTATTTTAGTGACGTATATCCCGGAGATTTCGCTTTGGTTGCCTAATCTTATGTACAAAAACTAACCGACTTTAAATTTTGCGAGCAGGCCTAGCTAAAGCCTCGCTCGCCTTAAATTATGCCGCGCTAAATTTACCTCAAAAGCCCAAATAAAGCCAAAGTGTCGTATAATTTTCGCAAATAAAAAAGGGGAGATTATGTATAGCGTTAAACTGCATATTTGCTTAAGCGAGGATTTAAAAAAAAAGCTTGAAATTTTAGAAAAAATCCAGCCAAAGCCGCGCTTTACGCACGAATTTAGCACTATAAAAAGCTCAAGCGATATCCCTGCGCCCATACCCGACGAAAATCAATATCTCATCATCGCAAGCGAGAACTGCGGATTAAATTTATCCGAGCTAAAAAACCGCATCGGCGAAAACGGCTTTTTGGCGATTTACGCGAGAGACGCGAGCAAAATAACTGGCGAGCAAAAAGAAGTCGCAGATGAAATTTGGCTTGAAAGCGCAAATTTAGACGACTTTTACTTTGAAAAAGCGCTAAATTTAATCGCCGAGCGCAAAGAGTCGTGGCTACAAAAAATTTGGCTACAAACGCTGATAAACTCGTCTCCCGATATGATCTGGTTTAAGGATATGGGCGGGCTACATCTAGAGGTAAACGACGAGTTTTGCGAGGTCGTAAACAAGCCAAAAGAGCTCGTTCGCGGCAAAGATCACTACTATATCTGGGATATCCCAAAAGAAATCTACGAGCAAACGGACTACGTCTGCGTCCAGACCGAGGACGACGTCGTGGCCGCGCGTAAGACCTGCCTTTTTGACGAGGAGGTTATGCGGGTCGACGGCAAACTAAGCAAGCTAAAAACGTATAAAACGCCGATATTTGACGGCGAGACGATCATCGGCACCGTCGGTATCGCTCGCGACGTAACGAAAGAGCACGAATATCTGCAAAACATCGAACATCTAGCCCACTACGACCAGCTCACCGGACTAGCCAACCGTAACCAGCTAGACGCATTTTTGGGCAAGCTAAAAACCACGCATATGAGCATACTGTATATGGATCTAGACCGCTTTAAGCAGGTAAACGACGAGCACGGGCACCAGACGGGCGACAAGGCTCTAGTTGCGATTGCGGAGTTGATAAAGGAGATTTTTAACGACGCGATGAACGTACGCATAGGCGGAGACGAGTTTATCTCGATATTTACCGACGGCGCGAATATGCAAAGCATAGCGCCTCGCGTGCAAATTTTGATCGACCGATTTTTTAAAATTTGTCAAGAAAATCCGCTATTTAGCGGACTATCCGTAAGCGCGGGCATCGCAGAAGGACAGATCGGACACGGCTCGTTTGATCTGCTGCTTCAGCGCGCCGACGATGCTCTTTATAAGGCCAAACACGCGGGCCGCGGCACCTACTGCATAAATCCCTGGGAAGACTTTGAGCAAAAATAAATTTACGCGAGCGTTTGTCGGCCGGTAGCGATGCGGCGCAAATTTACGGCGACTAGTCAGCGCCCACGCGGCTTGGCGGCCGACCGTAAATTTGATACCGCTTCTTATCTTTTACTCTAAATTTTATTCGAATTTTGCCGATATCGTTAAAAAGCCAAATTTTAAAAGGATTTTAGATGATAGGCGGCGTAAACGGATTTAACGCAAATGCAAATTTCGATTTTAGCGGCGCTCGCGGGCAAAATTTAAAAGCGCGCGAGGAAAAAGAAGCGGCAAATTTGATGTCAAATTTGAAGGCACAGATTAATTACGATACGGTAAATCCAAGCGAATTAGACTACGACCAACTAAAAATTTGGGCAGATAAGGTTGATCCAGAAAAGCTAACGGGTAAAAATTTAAGCATGTGGCTGGGTGCGAAAATGGGGTTTGATAAGTTGGAGGACGGATGGCGTAAGGAGCTCGGACTAAAGCCTGACGAACCGATATTTGCAAGGAGGATATTTTCTCTAAGCGGCTACACGAGAGACGATAAAATCAGCATCTGGGGCAAGATGAACGGGCTTGATCCGAGTACCGACAAAGAAAAAGCCGCCGAGCTAAAAAGCTTCGTAGATAGCACGCGAGCTCTGATCGCGCACGCGGGCGATCCGTCCGATATATTTAGACAGGACGTCTTTAGCGTGGATAAGTTTTTGAGTAAATTTAACGTGGATCTGGGCGGGTTTGGCCCGGGGCTTGGCATGCGTAGCGGCAGCGGCCTGATAATGGACGCCGAGGCCTCAAAGCTACTGGATTCAGATATGAGCGAGGAGGAGTTTAAAGATAAATGGCTCGAGTACGCGGCAAATAAAATCCTAGGAGAATACGCAAACGTCAAAATTTCGCTCAAAAACGGCGCGCTAAATTTCGACCAAACGCCCGCAAAAGAGCGCATTACGCTTCTTGGGCAAGAGATAGAAGATCGCGTGAGCTACGCGGACGAAGCGAGCAAAAAAGAGTTTTTTAGATTTCTAAAAGACGTATTTAAAAACGGCGAGAGTATCGGGGACGCGCTGCAAAAAATTGCGCTAAAAAAGGACGACTTTGATAAAACGGCCAAAGAAGAAGCGCAAGCAGACGCCGCGAAAGAAAAGAAATTTAAACCTATCCACGCTACTAGCAAAAGCCAAACCTATGTTTATAAGGATATAAAGCGCGAGTTTTTCGAGAAATTTATCAAAACCGAACAAGAAAAAGGAACGGACGCAACCAAGCTTTTAGAAGCTCTAAATAAAATCCAAAAACTTGATATAAACGTATAAATTTAGCTATTTTGCAGATATCGTCAACGTAGCCTAAGCGCGAATAAATTTACTCGCTACAAAAATGAAGTGTAACAATGAGCGTTAAATTTGCTCGCGCATCTCCTTTGCTAGGCGCTTTTTATAGGTGCGTTTGAAATAAAACGCCCAAATTAGCGGAAATATTATCTCCAGCCCTTTCCAGAAAATAAACGGAACAATATAGGTAGTATACCTGTAACCAATCACAAAACCTATCCAAACCGCATAGCAAGCAGCCGCATAGCTTGCCGCAAAGGCAGCGCCTAAATTTATTATTTCCGAGTCGGTCGTAACAATCCAGATCGCAACCAAATATATGAAAGAGCTTGCTAGCGCGGTCGGAAAAAACCAATTCAGAACGCCTAATTTTTGATGGTCTATATCCGCGCTAAGATAGCCCGCTACGCACGCAATGATACACAGAGCGCATAAGATAGCGCGTAGCACGGCTAAATAGCGTAGTCCGCGAGGTTGTATCGCGCCTTCGTAGCCACTGTTTTTGCAGCTACTACTTTGGCTGTTTTTGCCGCCGCACCCCGCAACATAGACAAGATGTGCGCCCAGTGCTATGAAACACGCGCATGCTGCAAAGTCCCAAAATATGAAGTTGCCGAAGATTGTCCCGCCCAAGCCATCATCGCCCGTAGGCCCTATTAAATAAGGCCACGAAATTTTCGCTATACAAAACGTCGCCGCAAGCAAAATCGGATGCAGCGCAAGCCTGCCGTTTCGCAAATCGGAGAATAAAATTTTAAAATATCTCATGCTTTTCCCTTAAAATTCCGCGGAATTCTGAAATTCTGAAAAAATCCGTTCGATAAATTTTGCGGTTTTGAAATAAAATAACCAAAAGTTGCGTATTTTTTATACTCAAAATTAGCCGCGACGTTTGGGTTTGCACGCAAGCGGCGACATTTTCTAAAATTGCAAGCGCAGAGCGAAAAAATTAAAATATCGTTGTTTTCTTAATTTAAATTTATCTTACAAACAAAGCTTCGGGTTTAGTTCGCTTTCAAATTCGGCCTGCCGGCAAATTTGCCCCGCAAAGCCGAATTTGAGCACAAATCACATCTCGTAGCTATCCTCTTCGTCTTCGTCGCCGTATTCGTAGTCGTTCTCGTCGTAGTTATAGCTGTACTTATCGGATCTCTCGTCGTCAAATTCGGAGTATTCCTCCTCCAAATCTTCCTCTTCGTAGTCAAATTCTTCGCTCATTTTCTCTCCTTTAAAATTATTTTTTCACTTCTTCGACGTATAGGCTCTGGCTAGGGAAGGCAAATCCAAGCCCGTTAGCCTCTACGATATTCATTATTTTTAGCATCACGTCCTCTTTGACGGCCAAAAACTCGCCCCAAACTATCGTCTTAGAAAAGCAGTACACGAGGATATTTATCGAGCTATCGGCAAACTCGTCCACGACGACGAATAAATTTGACTTATATCCCGCCAAATCGTCAAACGAAACGATGCCTCGGTCGTAGCGGCTAACTTTTTTAGACCCCATATCGTCGCCCTTTGCGATGTCTGGGTGGTCGATTAGCATCTGCTTGATCTCATCGACGCATTTTTTGATCTGCTCGGTCGTGGCGCTGTATTCTAATCCGATTAGCATCCTGATGCGTCGTCCCATCTTTCGCCTGCTCCAGTTTCGGATCGGATCGCTGGCTAGCTTTGAGTTTGGCACGAAGATAAGGGCGTTGTCAAAGGTTCGTACGGTCGTTTTTCTAAGCCCAATCTCCACGACCGTTCCCTCGATGTCGCCGCACACGATCCAGTCGCCTTGCGAAAACGAGTTGTCAAAGAGTAGCATGACGGAAGCAAAGAAATTCGCCAAGATGTCCTTGGTCGCAAGAGCTACCGCAAGGCCGCCGATACCAAGAGACGCGATGATGGCGCTGACGTTAAATCCAAGCTTGCTAAGCACGATAAGCAGCGCGATAACGAAGATAATGAAATATATGATCTTTAGGATCAAATTTATCACCTCTTTGCGCCCGCTTTTTTTGGTTAGCTCGTTGATAAGCACCATGCCGTAGCCGTTTAGCACGCTAAGTATGAGCCAGGTAACGGCGATAACGAAAGTGATCGTAAGGAAATTTGCAAATTTTATCGGCATCGGAGCGGGATAATACGCGATCGATACGCAAATATCTATCGCGTAGGCGATGAGAGTGAGCAGCATCGGGCGTTTGATGATTTCTACGATGCGCCCTTTCGTCTGCCTATCCGAGTCGTGCTTGACGAAAAATTTCATCAAAGCCCACAGCGTGAGCCTGCTAAGTAGCGTCGTAAACGAGACGAAAAACAAAAATACGACGAATATGATTGCCGCCTTGCCGACGTTAAATTTACTCGTAAAGGAGGCCTTTTCGTTGATAAAATCGATCGCCGTTTTTAAATTTAGCTCGGAGATGATGTAGTTTGACGTGAGCAGCTCGGCGTTATCGCGCAGATAGTGGAGTATCTCCTCAAGCGTCTTTTTGTGCGCCTCTAGCTCGCCTTTGTGCGCAGCGAGCGCTTCCTCGTTTAGACTATCTTTAAACTCCTTAAACTGCGAGTAAAACTCCGTCTGAAAGCTAAGCAGCGTCTCCTCGACGGCGAGCCTTACGTCCACGGCCTTGCCGCCTTCTTTAAATATATTTTCCAAATTTAAAAGCGAGGAGTAAAACAGCCCGTCAAGCCGCATACGCTCAAGCTCGAGCATGTTTTTGACGTATAAATTTTGATTGTCCGAGTTTTTTAGCCGTTTGATTTTTAATTCCAAATTTTGCATTTCATGCTTAAATTTTTGCACCTGCTCCTCGTCGATTTCGATTTGCATGATGAGGTAGGGGATTTGCTCGATTAGCTTTTCTTTTTTCTCCGAGACGGTTTTAAAAAGCACGTTTTTATCAGCGGTTTCGTTATTTTCGGCGGATTGGGCTTTGATAACGGCGATCTGAGCGTTTGCTTCGTTGATTTGATTTACGACGCTTAGGATATCCGTGGCGTTTATGTCGTCGATTTTGGTATTTGCTAGTAAATTTAAGCCAAAGCATAGCGCAAAAACGGCGGCTAAAATTTTTCTCATTTCTCGACTCCTAGCAGTTTAAAGCTCTTCGTCGCGAAGTTGTAGTTGTAGATTTCGCCCGTTTCTATTATGTAGTGCCAGGCATAAATTTTTAGCTCCTCGTCTTTAAATTTAGCCTTTACGTCTGGATAGCTCAGTAAATTTTCAAACGAATTTACGAGGCTTAAGCGCTCGGTTAGCCACTCTCTTTTTGCGATATTGTCGCCGAAAAGTTTTTGTACGCGCTTTTTTACGGGTTCTAGCAAGTCAAGCCAGCGCTTTACGTTTGGCGTTTTGCTAAATTTAGCCTCATCCATCCACAAGGCCGCGCAGCCGCCGCAGTTGCTATGTCCGCAAATGATGACGTTTTGTACGTTTAGCGTTTGCAAGGCGTACTCGATCGCCGAGGTCGTAGCCAAAAACTCCTCGCTTTTGCGGTACGGAGGCACGATGTTTGCGATATTTCGCACGACGACGAGGTCGCCCGGAACCGTGTTTGTTATAAGGCTAGGCACCACGCGCGAGTCGATACAGCCGACAAAAAGAGTGTGCGGCGTCTGCTTCTCGCCCAGGCTTTCAAAAAGCTCTTTGTGTTCTAAAAAATCTTCTTCCATAAATTTAACGGCGCCGTCTAAAATTTCTTGCATTATATTTTCCTGACAATTTTTTAAAATATTATATCAAAAACGTTTCAAACTTCGTTAAAATTTTTTAAATTGCTTTTTACGCGCGAAATTCAGCGATTTTTTATATTTTATTTACCTATTTTTGGCTAAATTTGCATCAAAAATTAAAAAGGAGAGAACATGAGTTTATATGACAGAAACTATGCAAACTCAAGAGAGCACGAGGTTGCGAGCGAATATTCGCAAAGCGCGCTTAGCACGTTTATCAAGCAAACCTATCAGCTTTTTGCGGCTTCGCTTTTAGCTGCCAGCGTCGGAGCTTACGTCGGGCTTTATAGCTCGCTGGGAGCGACGGTAGCGGGCAACTACTGGCTATTTGTGATACTTGAGCTAGGACTTTTGGTCGGATTAATGTTTGCCAAACGCAAAGCGGGCTTAAATTTGATCCTGCTTTTTGCCTTTACTTTCGTTAGCGGACTTACGCTTACGCCTATTTTGGGACGCACTTTTGCGATGCCAGGAGGCGCTGCGATAGTAGCTCAGGCCTTTACGCTTACGACGGTGGCATTCGGTGGACTTAGCGTGTTTGCGATGAACACCAAGCGCGATTTTACCACGTGGGGCAAGATGCTTTTCATCACGCTTATCGTTTTACTCGTGGCTATGCTGCTAAATTTATTTTTCAAAAGTCCGATTTTTCAGGTAGCGCTATCGTGCGTATCTGCTGTTTTATTTAGCGCGTATATCCTTTATGATACGCAAAATATCATACGCGGCAACTACGAAACTCCGATCGAGGGCGCAGTTGATCTTTACCTTGATTTCTTAAATTTATTCGTTTCATTGCTTAGAATTTTAGGATTTTTTAATAGCGATGACTAGCGAAGAGCGGCTCTACCGCGTAATAGACGCAAATTTAAACCGCTTAAAAGAAGGGCTTAGAGTCGTCGAGGACGTCAGGCGTTACGGCTTTGACGACCTAGCCCTCGCTAAAAAAATCAAAAACCTCCGCCACAAATCAAAAATCCCGCAAAAAGAATTCTTAAAATTTCGCGACGCTGCAAACGACGTGCTAAAACCGAGCCTAAAAGACGAGCAAATTCGCCTAAATTTGGACGATTTACAAACCGCCAACATCAAACGCGCGCAAGAAAGCGCAAGGGTTTTAGAGGAGTGTTTTAAGCTCATCGACGTTAAAATTTCCGAGATTTTTAAAACCGTGCGCTACGAACTTTATGAGATAGAAAAAGAAATTTAACCCAAATTCAAAACTTTTTTAGTATAATCGCGACTAATTTTGAAAATTTAAAAGGATTTTTAATGGATTCGCTTTTTTTAGTATTGCAGTTTATTTTTGCGGTAGTTTTGACGATCGCTGTTTTGCTTCAGAAAAGCTCCTCTATCGGCCTAGGCGCGTATAGCGGCAGTAACGAAAGCCTATTTGGTGCAAAAGGACCGGCCGGATTTTTGGCTAAATTTACCTTCGTCGTGGGTGTTTTATTTATCCTAAACACCCTAGCGTTAAGCTATTTTTACAACACGCAAAGCAGCAAATCTCTCATAGATAGCGTCGATACTTCGTCGCTACCTGCGGCTCCTGAGGTAGTCGCCCCGCAAGCTCCTAGCGCTCCTACGGCTCCTGTAAGCGAGAAAAAATAAGGAGCGTCAATGAAAAAATTAGTTTCCGCGCTTGCATTGTTTGCGGCGGCACAGTTTGCATTTGCAGACGCGCATATCTTTAACTATCATAGATTTGACGACGACAGACACCCGAGCACCAATGTCTCTATTAAAAATTTACGCGAGCAGTTTGATTATTTTAAAGAAAAAGGCTACGAGGTCATCCCGCTTTCAAAGCTCGTGGACGCGATAAAAAACGGCGAGCCGGTATCTGACAACTGGGTAGTTTTAACGGTAGACGACGGCTACAAAAGCTTTTACGAAAAAGGCTTACCGGTATTTTTAGAGTACGGATATCCGTTTGCGCTGATGATCTACGTCGAGGCCACCTCACGAAAATACGGCGACTTTATGACCTTCGAGCAGATCAAAGAGATCGAAAAATACGGCGAGGTCGGCTATCACTCCTACGGTCACTTGCACATGGTCGGTCTTAACGAGGAAAAATTAAAAAACGACTTTGAGGACGGCATAGGCAAATTTGAAAAAAATATGGGCTACAAACCGCGATATTTTGCATATCCTTTCGGTGAATATAACGACAGGGTACGCGACGTCGCGATAGAACACGGCATCGAGGTGATACTGAGCCAAAACTCGGGTGCGGTCGCGGCAGATAGCGATCTGCACGAACTAGATAGGATCCCTGCGATGAACGGCACGCACCTGCCGTCCGCTCTTGCGAGCAAATTTCTAAAAGCCGAGTGGATACTTCCGCAAGACTATCCGAAGGATAATAAGATTAGCGAACTTATCATCAAAACCGACGAGAATGCGACGCACGGCTACTTCTCGATGACGGGGCAACAAACAAAAAAGGTCAAGCTTGAAAACGGGCAGATGACGCTTAAATTTAACAAGCCGATCGACCGCTATAAAGTGAGAATGAGCCTCAAAGTAAACGGAAAAACGACGACCAAAATTTTAGTAAAGGATATAAATGCTGAATGAAATTTACAAAAAACAAAAAGAGCATAGCGACAAGTGCATCGAGGGCCTAAAACGCGACTTTGGCACGCTCCGTACGGGCAAGGTAAATATAAGCATAGTCGATAATATTTACGTGGATTATTACGGTAGCCAGACCCCACTAAACCAAGTAGCCACCGTACTAACTAGTGATGCGAGCACCATAAGCATCACGCCGTGGGAAAAACCGATGCTAAAAACCATCACAGCAGCGATCTCTGCGGCAAATATCGGCGTAAATCCGAACAACGACGGCGAGAGCGTGAAGCTATTTTTCCCTCCGATGACGGTCGAGCAACGCCAAGAAAACGCCAAGCACGCCAAAGCATTTGGCGAAAAGGCGAAAGTTAGCATCAGAAACATCAGAAAAGACGCTAACGACGAGGTTAAAAAGCTAGAAAAAGATAAAACAATCACCGAGGACGAGAGCAAAAAAGGACAAGACGAAGTCCAAAAGATCACTGACAGCTACACGTCAAAGATCGACTCGCTCGTAAAAGAAAAAGAGAACGAACTTTTAAAAGTTTAAATTTTACGTACGGCTCGTTAAATTTGGCGAGCCGTTTCTTTTATAAAAACCCTCCGCTATTTCGCATTTTAGCATAAATTTTAATCCGCTTTTGCTACACCCAAAAGTACGTTTATCTATTTCGTCCAAATTTTAAGTTTATAATGCCATACTTACTTTTACCAAAATTTATATCCAAATTTAAAACTGCTAGCCGCTTTTGCTCGGCATAGGCTTATAATAACGCAAAATCGCAAGCCGCCAAAAGCTCAAAAAATAGTAGCTTAAGCGCGCTTAGGGTAAAATTCGCTCAAATTTTACAAAGGAAAAACGATGAATTTAGAGAAAATTTACAAGGACGCGGGCGCGTTTTTGCAGGGGCATTTTTTGCTTAGCAGCGGCAACCACTCGCAGTTTTATCTCCAAAGCGCCAAAGTACTCGAGGATCCGCAGTTAGCAGGCGCACTAGCTGACGAACTAGCCGCCGTCATCGAAAAATCGGGCGTAGAGTTTGACAGCGTCTGTTCGCCCGCTTTAGGCGGCATTTTAGCAGGCTACGAGCTAGCTCGCGCGGCAAAAAAGCGCTTTATCTTTACCGAGCGAGTCGAGCGCGTGATGAGCCTGCGACGCGGCTTTGAAGTAAGGAAAGGCGAGCGATTTATCGTCTGCGAGGATATCATCACCACGGGCGGCTCGGCACTGGAGGCCGCGCGCGTGATCGAGAGCCTAGGCGGCGAGGTCGTGGCGTTTGCCGCGCTTGCCAATCGCGGCTTTTGCAAGGTTGCAAATTTAGAGGGCAGCGTCGCTAAAGCTAGCGCCAAACTACCCGCCGACAAGCCGTTTTTCGCACTTGGAAACTTTGAGTTTGAGATTTACGAGCCAGCAAACTGTCCTCTTTGCGCCGACGGAAGCAAGGCGATAAAGCCGGGTAGCAGAGGCAACTAAATTTGTTAAATTTCGCAGCCATGTTTGATTTAGTCGTGCAAATTTGGATGGATTTTGCAGGCGTCAATGAATGCAAACCGATCGCAAATCAAATTTGACTCGGCAAAGTTACGATCTTGAGCGATAAATTTGACGATAAAATGAAATCCGCTGTTGCGTTCTTTGCAAGTCTCAATTGGAGCGGAATCAAATTTGCGCTACCGTTTTACGCATTTGGCGACAACCGTCAAATTTAGATTTAGATAAATTTACGCCCGCAAAAGCGCGTCCTAAAATTTATAAATTTAAAAGCGGCGCATAGCTTCTCGGCATAAGATAAACGCCGTAAATTTAAATTTCGCGCTTAATGCCGGTTTTGCTTACGCCTTGATAACGATACGTAGCCGGCGATAAATCAAGCGCAAGCAAGCTTGACGAAAAACATGCGAGACGAAAATTATCGATCATAGCGAACGACTGCATAGCGAAAAACAAACAAAGACGGCGGAACCATAAAAAATGCGCCGAAAAAAATAAATTAATTCGACCGCAACCAAAGCTCCATTTATGAGCTGGGTAAGGTCGGCCGATAAAACGGCGCAAGCGGCGGGCGCGCGGAAACGAACCGTAAATTTACCGTACCGAATCAACGCCGCGTAAAATCAGGTCGTAAATCGCCGCGACAAAGTAGAAGCGCATAAATTTGGGCGCTAGCGAGCGAATTTGACGCTCAAAAATCCAAAACGAGCGCACAAAACAAATCGAAAAAAGGAGTAAATTTGGCAAAACAAAAAGCGCGGCTAGCCACTATCGGCGCGCGAGTAAAGGCCTTTATCACCGATCTTTTTTTGATCGGCATGCCGATATACTACCTCACGACCTATGTTTTTTTAGGCGGCAAAGACGACTTTTTGCACAACCAAACCGCGATATTCGGGGCAAATCTCGCGGTCGCTCTCATCTGCTGCGCCTTTTTTACGATCAAAGCCCAGACGCCCGGCTACCGCTCGCAAAACATCTACCTCATCGACCTGCGCAGCGGCCGCAAGCTCGGCTTCATACGAGTTTTGCTCCGCTACATCTGCTTTTTGCTCGCAGGAGCTAGCATCGTCGGACTTTGCCTCTGCTTTTTCCGCAAGGACGCGCTAAATTTACACGATCTGCTCACGCATTCGGCCGCCGTCTGCAAAAAAGCCGAGTAAATTTAGCTCGCCTTTTGGCAAATTTGAGCCCAAAATTGACGACAATTATTTCGGCGCAACCCGCCCTGCTCCGCTAAAGCTCAAATTTGATCTAGCGTTTTTTCGGTGCGGGTTTTGCAGACCGCCTTCGCATCCCCGCCTCAAAGGCAAAATTTGACGCCTCCGCCGCCCCGTCAAATTTAAATCTTTAAACCAAATTTCGTTACAATCGCCCCCGACAAGGAAAAATATGCAAAAAATAATGGGATTCACGAGAACGCGGGAAAACGCGGAGAAAAAAGGCGCGCTGATACCTAGCGACTTCACGCACGCGGCCATCATCGGAGAGACGGGCAGCGGCAAGACGACGGCGATGATATATCCGAATTTACTTGACCGCATGCAAAAAGGCTACGCGGTGTTTGCAGTGGATTATAAAGGCGGCGAGAGCGCCAAGATCAAGGCTCTAGCCCGTAGAGCCGGCCGTCTAAAAGACGTCGTGAGCGTGGGCGCGAGGCTAGACGCGCCGATAAATCTCATCGCCTCGATGAAGCCGCGGGACTTTAAAAACTGCGTGAAAAAGCCGATGGAATCAAGGGAGAAGTTTTGGGAGGAGTTTGGCTCGAGCATCGCGACCGAGTTTTTTAAGGTGCTAAAGGCGCTTAAAATTTTCGCTAAAAAAATCACTCCGCTAAGCGACTGTTACACGGACGCCTTTTACGCCGACGTGCGCACGCTCGCGCGGGATTTTACCTTTGACGTCGCTACGATACTGCGCCTCTCGCAAGACCTAGAAAAGATGCTCGAGTTTAAAGACGCGCTGAGCCTCATCTGCGACAATCTCGACTCCTCGACGCTAAATTTTACCCGCGAGACGATAATGATAAACCGCGCGTTTTTGGCCACCGCGGACGAGTTTTTGGACGCGACGAGCCGCTACAAGGACATCGGCGACGAGCGCACGAGGGATGATTTTCGCAACTACTCGATGATGATGTCGCCCTTTCTTGGCCTCATGAACGACGACTCGCTAAATGGCGACGGCGAGGGCGCTGCGGGCGACGCGAGTATCGCAGGGCTGCTAAATAACGGCAAAATCGTGATATTTAACGCCGCTAGCTGCGACAAAAGCGCGCTGAGCTTCCTGCTAAACAGCTTCCTGCCCGAGCTTTTAAAGCGCGTAACGATGAAGCAAAAAAGGCCTATTAGCCTATTTCTCGACGAGTCGGCGAAACTGCTGAGCGAGAACACCGAGCTAAACGAAGAGATCCTGCGCGAGTGCGAGGTGGAGCTAGTGCTGGCGTTTCAAAATGAATTTTTGCTTAAACGCGCGATAGGCGGCACGGCGTACGAGGCGCTGATGGGCAACCTCACCAACCGCTACTTCATGCGCAACAAGGACGTCGTGAGGCTGGGCGGCAGCGAGGTGGACTGCTCTACGCTGGAGAAATTCGAGTGCGTACTAGGGGGCGACAAGATCGCGCTGGAGCCGATTTTCATCGATGAGGCGGAGTGTCTGCAGGCGCAACTGGAGTTTGAGCGCGAAAACCGCCTACACGAGCGACTGCTGGGCAAAATCTACGAAAATAGCGTGATAGAGTTTGACGAGGAGATCGTGGACGACGGCAAAATCTGGGTGCGCGACGTCGATACGGGCGAGCGAGAGTGCGTGTTTTTCAGCGACGAGGTGCTGGATATCCGCCCGCAAGATATCTATAAACGCCCGCCAAATACCGGCGGCTACAACATCTCGCTCGAAGACGGCACGGACGACGCGCAGATAAGTTTTAGGTAAATTTGACGGCGACTAAGCGGGAGAGCGTGTTAAATTTGACTGAGCTAGAGAGCAAATTTGACCGTAAATTTAGTTGAAATTTGAAGGTCGGCGTAAATTTAAACGGCAGCGCAACTTGACGATTTTAACCGCTCGCCGTTTGCATAAAACTAGGCTGGATAAATTTAAAATTTGACTTTAGGCGGATGATATGAACGAAAATCCAGGCAAAGAAAATAAAGAGCCGGAGCTACTTTACAGACTAGACAAACGAAATCCGCTCATGGTGCTAATCGACTTTATCTCGTACAGCTTTTTCCTGCTCGTACCCGCCTTGCCTACCGCGATATATTACGACGGCTGGATGCGCATACTTGGGATTTTGGGCTCCGCACTTTTGATCTGGCTGCTATACTCGGTGATATTTTTTAATTACGTTGAAATTTATAGAGACAAGATTGTTATAGATAGATTTATATTTGGAAATCAGATTATAAAACCAGAAAATATAATACACTGTCGTACCTTTGAACGCGCTTTTTTACCGGCGCACGTAGAAATAGCGCAAAGGACGCAACATCGTATAGCCAAGATGACCATAATAGCAGGCCTCACACACAAACAAGCCGATGAGATAGAAGCACAAATAGGTTGTATAATGCCGTGGGATGCAATTGATTAATGGCAATCAGTATAAACAGTCAAATTTGCCGCCGTTATCCGTATCCAAATTCAACGAGCGAGCCAGACAAAACCCACTCATAGGCAGTCAAATTTAACAAAACCGCCCGCAAATTTGTCTATCCTTGTTTCGGATCAAATTTAGCCGCCAAACCAAACCCAAATTTAAAGCGTAAATCTAAAATTTAGATTTTTATCTACGTTTTATATTTTTGCCGTCTTTGTTTACGCACATAAAATCCACAGTAGTCCCGCCGTCATAGATCAAAGCTACGCCGTCTGAATGAAATCTATCGTCGCAGCCCGCCTCTTTGTCGCCTCGCAGTATCTCGTCCGAAGTGTCGTCAAAAATCTCGTAATAAGCACCCCCAAAGCCATCACTCCGATAATAAATCGTCGTCTTGCGCTCGCCCCCAAACGCCTCGTTGCCCCAAATCCTTACGCCTATGACGTTTGCGCTTTTTAGTTTGTTTTTTAGTTCGCCGAAAGTCTGCTCGTCCCAGCCCAGTATCCGCAGTGGTTCCTGCACGCTCGTTCGCTCATCTACGCGGATGAAGCTCGCGGTTTGATTTTTATCGGCATTCGCGGCGCTAAACGTCTCAACCCGCGCCCCGTCCAAGCGCAGGTCAAACCAAACTCCGCAAGGCCTAATCTCGCGCGCAAAATCGCGCAATGCTAAAATCTCGATACGATTTTTTTCGTAGTTTCGCGCCAGCTCTCGTCCGTCGTATAAATTTAAGTAGACGGCCGTCGCCGCGATTAGAAAAATAATAATAAAAGACGCTTTGTGGCTTATGCTCATAAATCCTCGCAAATTCTTTTATTCTTACTCTAATTTACGGCGTCAAGCACGCTAAATTTAAAATTTAACCCCGTGATTTAGCAGTTTTCTCGCGCCTAGATTCGTGTCGATGCCCGTGATTATGGCGTTGTAGATGTATTCTTTGGCTTGCTGGATGGCGCTTTCTAGGCTCTCTCCTCGTGCGAGCAGGCAGGCTAGCGAGCTAGAAAACGTGCAGCCAGCGCCGATGATAACCAGCGGATCGGCTAGCGGCGTCTCGAAGTTTTGCACGCTGCCGTCCTTGCGGTAGAGCGTGTCTATGCTCTTGCCCGCGACGATGTGTTTTTTCACGATCACGTCACATGGCAGATTCGTAAAATCATCGCCGAAAAGCACGTCTGCTTCGCGCAAATTTGGCGTCGTGACGGCGGCAAATTTCATCAGCTCTTTTAGTCGCTCGATGGCGCTATCTTTGATGAGTTTATGCCCCATTTTCGAGACGCAGACGGGATCTAGCACAACCGGAGCGGAGTTTTTTTCTAAAAAACCCTGCACGACGTCCATGATAGGCTCATTAAAGAGCATACCGATCTTGACGGCGTCGAAGCTAAACTCCGCCGAGAGCATCTCAAGCTGATCGAAGATGAACGAGGGATCTAGCGAGACGATATTTTTGATCTTGTCCGTATTTTCGGCCGTTAGCGCCGTGACCGCCGTCGCGCTATAGCAGCCAAAGTGCGCGCACGCCTTGATATCGGCTTGCAGCCCCGCGCCGCCGTTGCTGCATGAGCCTGCGATGATGAGGATTTTTTTCATTTTTTGCCTTTTTTCGTTTTTAAAAGCCGTATTATAAACGACATTGCATTAACGGCGAGTTAAACGCTAAATTTTATATTTTTTTAAAGCCGTTTGCACTACAATTTCTATAAAGATTATCAAAATAAAAAGGAAAAACGAGATGGAAAAGATCGCATTTGCAGATATCGTCTCCGAAACGCTACTTATAAATTTATACTTTAGAAGCAAGGAAAACGAGGAAGTCCGCCCCATACTAAAAGACGAATTTTCAGGCGACGTCGCGAGCAGGATCGACTATGATTTCGCCAAATTTGACCGCTCGACGCTAAGCAGGGTCGGCACGGTGATACGGGCGAGGTTTTTTGACGACTGCATACTTAAATTTACGCGCGAGCACCCGGCCGCCGTCATCGTTCAAGTCGGCGCCGGGCTTGATACCAGGCCTTTGCGGCTAGCTCCCGTTTGCCCCGAGGCGACCTTTTACGACCTTGACTTGCCGGATGTCATAGCCCTTCGCGACAAACTCGTACCCAAAGCGCCGCGAAACTATAGCCTAGCGTGCTCGATGCTAGAAACAGCGTGGATGGACGAGTTAGCCAGAAAGCACGCGGGCGCGAAGTTCGTTTTCGTGCTAGAGGGCGTGGCGATGTATTTTGAAAAGGCGGTATTTCGCGAGTTTGTGCTAAATTTGAGCGAGCGGTTCGAGGGGCTTTTGCTCACCGATTTGATAAATAAATTTGCCGCAAGGTCAAACGCGCGCAAGCACGACGTGCTCAAATTTATGAAAGGAGATGTTAAATTTAAGATGAGCGTAGAGGGCGCGGACGAGATCGAGGCATGGGATAAAGATCGCATAAAGTGCCTAGAAATCGGCGCTATGACAGATATGTACAAACACCGCTGGGGGCTTATCGCGCGTATGCTAGGCTACATAAAGCCGTTTCGCGAGGCGTGCAGGATGTTTGTTTTCGCTCTAGGTAAGCGCGGATAAATTCGCTCAAATTTAAGCTAAATTTGGCGGTAAATTTGACTGACCTGCACCATAACCCGCACCTTTATGACGCTAAAACCCTTATGCGAGCTCAAATTTGACGCCGCCATAAAATACGCTCAAACTCAAATATAAGTTTGCGCTTATTAAATTTTAGCTATAATTCAGGTTTCATAGATGGGTGTCCGAGCGGTTGAAGGAGCACGCCTGGAACGCGTGTAAAGTGCAAGCTTTCGAGGGTTCAAATCCCTTCCCATCTGCCATAATCTTATAAAACTTAACCCAAAAATTTTCCGCAAATTTAACGCAAGAACCAAAAATGATAAAGATAAAACACATAAACGAAGATGATTACGCACGGATTTTCGTATTCGGCGATATGCACGGCTGCCTCGGGCTTTTTAACCTGATGCTTAAAAAGATAAATTTGACCAAAAAGGATTTGGTTATTATTTTAGGCGATAGCTGCGACCGCGGCGAGGATACGATCGGGCTATACAAAAGATACGCCGAGCTCGTTAGAAACGGATACGCGCTGATCCACGTGCTGGGAAATCACGAAAAAATGATGATGGACGGGTATTTTGGCGACGACTCGCTAGATCATCAAATTTGGCTTAGAAACGGCGGCGATAAAACCAAAAGATCGATCTACAAGCGAAATTTAAACAGCTTCGCGCTCTCGTGGCTAAAGGATTTTATCAACGACATGCCCCACGTCGTAAGCTCGGAGCAAAGCATATTCGTCCACGCGGCCTTTGACGGCGACAAAAGCGAAGAGGAGCAGGACGAGGACTACGTGCTGTGGAGTATAGAGCCCTTTTGGGAAGGTAATAATACGGGCAAGAGGATATTTCAAGGGCATGTCGCAAGCGAAGAAAATAGGATAACCAGGCGCGAAAATAACGTCTTTTCTATGGACGTGGGAGCCGTATTTTTTAAAAGGCTAGAGATAATGGAGATAAAAAGCGGCGAGAAATTTGAAGTGAGTTTAAGGGAGCAAAAATGATTTATTTTACCTCCGATTTGCATTTCGGACATAGCGATATCATGAAATTTCATCCATGCTTTAGGCCTTTTTCTAGCGTGGAGGCGATGGATAGAGCGCTTATTGGCCTTTGGAACGAGAAAGTAAATCCCTGCGACACGGTCTATAACATAGGCGATCTAAGCTTTCACAAGGATATGCAGACCAGTATATCCATCTTTAGCAAGCTAAACGGCAAGCACGTCCTAGTGCTAGGCAATCACGACGAAGCGATAAAAAAGCATAAAGACGAGCTGCTAGCCATGAAAAAGCAAGACGGCAACGCGCTTTTTGAGGAAATTTGCGAATACAAAGAAATCACCGTGCAGCGCGAACAGGATAAATTTCGCCTCGTGCTCTTTCACTATCCGATATCCGAGTGGAATGCAGGCCACCACGGCGCGATCCAGCTCTACGGCCACATCCACGCAAATATCGCAAACGTAAAAGGCAAGGCGCTAAACGTCGGCTACGACCTGCACGGCAAGATTTTAAGCTTTGAGGAAATTTATGGTTTCGTTAAAGACCTGCCGCCGTTTGAATATAGCAAACATAGAATGTTTAGCGAAGAAGATAGCGTAGAGAGTAGAAGCGCAAGGATAAAAGAGGTTTTAGAAAAGCTAAATTTTGACTGACCTTAGTCAAATTTGCGCCTTAAATTTACAAAGTAAATTTGGGCCGCAAATCTTAAATTTGAGCCCAAATTTAGCTACCTTTATAAAAACATCACAAACAAAAACACGCCCAAAATCATGCGGTAGATAACAAATGGCAGCATGCTCGCACGCGCGATAAGCGCCATAAACAGCCGCACGCAAAGATACGCGCTAAGGCCGCTAACCGCCGCACCGATAGCAAGGTCGCTCCAAGGTAGCGCGTCCGGGGTTTTTAGCAGCTTTACCGCCTCAAGCCCGCCTGCTAGCACGATCACGGGGATCGAGAGCAAAAACGAGAAATTCGCGCTTGCGCTGTGGCTAAAGCCAAGCATCAGCGCCGCCGTCATCGTCACGCCCGAGCGCGAAACGCCGGGTATCAGCGCGATCGCCTGTGCTAGCCCCACGATGAGAGCAAGCTTGATCGTCATTTCGCATTCGGTTTTTAGGCCTGATTTTTTGTCCGCGACGTAGAGCGCGATACCGAAAATTATCGTCATCGCCGCGATCACGAGTCCGTTTCTAGCGTACTGCTCGATGGCGTCATTAAACGCCAGGCCAAAAAGCCCCACCGGCACGGTCGCAAAGCCGACCGACCACACGAGCGTGCTATCGCCGACCTTCTCTCGCCGCGCGATAGATGCGAAAAAATCTCGCATAAGCCCAGCAAGCCTATCCTTAAAATAAAAAAGTATCGCCGCGAGCGTGCCAACGTGAACGGCCACGTCAAAGGCAAGCCCCTGATCCGCCCATCCAAGCAGCTTTGGTACCAGCACGAGATGCGCCGAGCTAGAGATCGGTAAAAACTCGCTAATGCCCTGAACTAGGGCCAAAACTATGATATGCGAAAGCTCCATCACGCGGCCTTTTTGTTAAATTTAAACGAATTTTGCGCGCTAAATTTGATTTTATCTTTATCGCAAATTTGCTCGATCGCGCCTTTTTGCGCGTCAAATTTACCCGCGCCGCGAGCTAAATTTAAGATGAAATTTTCGTCGGCGAATCGCCCTGTTTTTTGCCTATATTTTTGCAAACTTTTCCTTTTTATAAATTTGATTTTACCGTGAGCGACGCTAAATTTTAAATTTAGCCGCCCGCGAGCAAACCGCGTAAATTTGATGCGGGTCTCGCCCGTCAAGAGTTATCAGATTTGCGCTTAAAATAGCGATATTGTGCTCAAATTTGACGGCCGTAACCCTAGCCTAAACCGTCAAATTTAAGAGGCCAAATTTACTTCGCCGTTTCCTGCGCAAATTCCGCGATCTTTTCAGGCGTAAAGCCGAAGTATTCAAACAATGCGCCCGCCTTGCCGCTCTCGCCAAAGCTCTTCATCGAGTAAATTTCATCCGCAAATTTATACCACTCTAGCGCGCTTGCGGCTTCTACGGCGATGATTTTAGTTTGCGGATCTAAAATTTTATCCACGTACTCGCGCGGCTGCTCGCAAAGCAGGTCAAAGCACGGCGCAGAGACGACGTTTGCGCCGATACCGCGAGCGGCTAAGATTTCAGCTGCCTTGACGCAGAGCTCCACTTCGCTGCCGCTAGCTATTAGCGTGATTTTAGCATTTTGCGCGCGTTTTAGCAGATACGCGCCGTTTTCTACGCCGCCAAATTCGCCCTTTTCAAGCGGAGCTAGGCCTTGGCGGCTAAGCACAAAGGCGCTTGGAGCGCGTAAATTTAACGCAGCTTTCCAGCAAAGCGCGTTTTCG
Source organism: uncultured Campylobacter sp. (assembly GCA_963519915.1). Taxonomy (GTDB): domain Bacteria; phylum Campylobacterota; class Campylobacteria; order Campylobacterales; family Campylobacteraceae; genus Campylobacter_A. Next base: position 27,178 of record CAUQPE010000010.1, read on the forward strand.
TTGCCGTCGGCCGGGCGGAAGGTATAAAAGTTCGGCATCGCGCGAAGCGTGCTGAGCTGCTCGATAGGCTGATGCGTCGGGCCGTCCTCGCCCACGCCGATACTGTCGTGCGTAAAGATAAAAAAGTGCCTAATGCTCATCAGAGAGGCGATACGCGCAGACGGCTTTAGATAGTCGCTAAATATAAAAAACGTCGCACTAAACGGTAAGAAAAGCCCGTATCTAGCGACCGCATTGTTTATCGCGGCCATGGCGTGCTCGCGGATGCCGTAGTGGATGTTGCGCCCGTTAGGGAAGTCGCCCATGCCCTTTAGCTCGGTTTTGTTTGACGGCGCCAGATCCGCGCTACCGCCGATAAAGCCGGGCAGAGCGCGCGCGATCTCGTTCATGATGATGCCGTTGCTATCGCGCGTGGCTAGCTTTTTGCCGCCAAAATCAGGAAAATTTATCTTGCTAAAATCGGGATTTAGTAGCGCGTTTAGCATATTTTTACTCTCGGCGCTTAAATTTTGCACTTTTTGATTCCACTGAGCTTCGGCTAGGTCGCCCTTTTCTATCGCGGCACGGAAGCGAATCAGCACGTCCTCGTCAACGGCAAATTTACGCTCAGGATCAAAGCCTGCTGCGATTTTAGCGGCCTTTATGATCTCCTCGCCAAGCGGCGCGCCATGGCTGTGGTGGCTGCCCTCTAGCTCGCCCGCGCCCTTTGCTATACGGGTATTTGCGATGATGAGATACGGGCGCTCCTTTTCGGCGGCTTGCTCGAGCGCAAACTCGATCTGATCGTAGTCGTGGCCGTCGATACGCGCGACGTCCCAGCCCTGAGCCTCAAACCTCGCCTTCACGTCCTCGCTCCAAGCGATACTCGTGTCGCCCTCGATCGTGATGTTGTTTGAGTCGTAGATCAGTACGAGGTTATCTAGGTGTAGGTTGCCCGCGACCGCACAGGCCTCGTAGCTGATACCCTCCTGCAAGTCTCCGTCGCCGCAGAGGCAGTAAATTTTATGATCTATGACGGCGTTTTCAGGCTCGTTTAGCAGATTAGCCGCATATTTTGCCGCCATAGCAAAACCCACCGCGTTTGCTACGCCCTGGCCTAGAGGTCCGGTCGCGACCTCGACGCCTTTAGTGTGGATCTCTGGGTGGCCAGGGGTTTTAGAGCCTAGCTGGCGGAAATTTTTTAGATCATCAAGGCCAAGATCATAGCCGCTAAGATGCAAAAAGCTATACACGAGCGAGCTTGCGTGACCGCCGCTAAACACGAGCCTATCGCGGTTTAGCCAGTTTGGATTTTTAGGATTGTGATTTAGAAATTTAGCCAGCACGACCATGACGTCGGCTAGCCCCATCGGCGCCCCCGGATGCCCGCTGTTTGCCTGCTGCACCATATCCGCGCATAAAAACCTTATCGTATCAGCCATCTTTTTTAGCATTTTTTCTCCTTAGTTTTTACGCGATTATACGAAAATTCGGCTTAAATTTTACGCTTTTAACGCCGCCGTAAATTTTAAAAACTCGGCGAAATTTTCCTTTTTCTCTTTTAGCTCAAAA
>CAUQPE010000011.1:0-27240 GCA_963519915.1 uncultured Campylobacter sp.
AAGAACTTCACGCTGACGTAGTAAACTATGCCCGTGAAAATAACTGGCTCCGGACTATAAAACACCGCTTGCAAGCTCTTGCTTTGCATCGTGATATCGATGACGCTGATGTAGCCAACGACCGAAGTCTCTTTAAAAAGCGAGATAAATTCGTTCGCAAGCGCAGGCAGGATGTTTTTGGTCGCCTGCGGGAAGACTACCTCTCGCATCGAAACGTAGTAGTTTAGACCCATCGCCCTTGCGGCTTCCATTTGTCCTTTATCGACGCTATTTATGCCGCTACGCACGATCTCTGCGACGTATGCGGAGCTGTTTAGCCCAAGCGCGATCAAAGCGACGTAAAAGTTATCGCTCCAAGTCGCGAAAATCACGACCGAAAATATAAGAAGCTGCAAAATAATCGGCGTTCCGCGCAGGATATCTACGTATTCGTCGATGAGAAAGCTTAAAATTTTGATATTTAAAAACTTTAAAAACGCCAAAATAAAGCCCAAAGTCACGCCGATAGCCGTGCCGCCTATGGTGAGCCCTAGCGTGACGCCGTAGCTTTTAAGGTAGGCTAGACGTTGAGCCTCGTTTAACTCCGTCGGATAAAAATAGTAAACGCCCGCGGAGACGATGACGACGAAAAACAACGCCCTGAAAAATTTTTCGTTTAGCATTTCTTAAACCTTAAAAGTGTAATGAGGGTTAATAATACGGAAAAAAATATAAATTTAACCTTTTTTACGCGAAAAAATTATCTTTTAAACAAATTTATCATATTATCGTAACTCAAATTTAAAAAACCGAGGGAAATTTAATGGACTATGCACGCTATATCGCCATCGCGCTGTATTTTGGATTTTTGCTTTTCGTGGGGCGATACTCGTATAACAAAAACGCCAATATGGGCGAATATCTGCTCGATAATCGCCGACTAGGGCCGGTCGTAACGGCTCTAAGCGCCGGAGCTAGCGATATGAGCGGCTGGATGCTGCTTGGTGTGCCGGGCGCGCTATATGCCACGGGGCTAGCGACGATTTGGATGGTTTTGGGGCTCGTTATCGGCGCGTATTGCAACTATCTATTTTTAGCAAAGCGTTTGCGCGTCTATACCGAGGTTGCCAGCGACAGCATCACGATTCCCGATTTCTTACAAAATCGCTTTAAAGACGAGACTAAAATTTTACGCATAGTCTCTGGACTTTTGATTTTGATATTTTTCACGCTTTACGTAAGTAGCGGGATAATCGCGGGCGGTAAGAGCTTTGAGAGCTTTTTTGGATTAGATTTTAAATTCGGCGCGATTTTTACGCTGGCTATCGTCGTTTTTTACACGTTTTTCGGCGGTTTTCGCGCGGTTTGCATCACGGACGCGTTTCAGGGTATGCTGATGTTTTTGGTTTTAGTAGCCGTGCCGATAGTGGCGTTTTGTAATCTAAATTTACCGGACGGCGCTACCTTTTGGAGCGAGGTGGCAAAATACGGCAAAAACCACCTAAACGTCTTTTATGGCCAGACTTTTTTAAGCATCTTAGGACTCATGGCGTGGGGGCTTGGGTACTTCGGACAGCCGCACATCATAGTTAGATTTATGGCGATACGAAGCTCAAAAGAGCTAGCCCAAGCACGCCGCATCGGTATCGGCTGGATGGCGATAGGGCTTGCCGGAGCGATGATGAGCGGACTGATCGGCTTTGTGCATTACAGCGAGTTAAATTTACCTCTAGCAGACCCCGAGAAGGTCTTTTTGCAGCTTGGCGAGACGCTGTTTCATCCGTTTTTCGTGGGTATTATCATCTCGGCCGTACTTTCGGCTATCATGAGTACGATCTCTAGCCAGCTTTTGGTTAGCGCAAGCTCGGTGACGCAGGACTTCGTGTTTGCCTTTTATAAAAAAGAAATTTCGCAAAAAGCGCAGGTCGCCGCAGGCAGATACGCCGTCGTGGCCGTCGCGCTCGTGGCTACCGCGCTTGCTTTTAGCTTTAACGAAAGCGTGCTAAACGTCGTTGGCTACGCGTGGGCCGGCTTTGGCGCGAGCTTTGGGCCGGTGCTGCTTTTTAGCCTTTACTGGCGTAGGATGAGCGCGCTAGCGGCCTTGCTCGGTATGATAACGGGTGGGGCGACGGTTATCGCGTGGATAGCGCTTGGGCTAAATTCTTACGTTTACGAGATATTGCCGGGCTTTGCGGTTTCTTGCATAGTGATCTATCTAACCAGCCTCTACGGCGACGCGATAGATAAGATGAGCAGCGAGCCAAACTCGGCCACCGTGCAGGACGAATTTGAAAAAATGAAAACGAGACTGTAAATGCAAAGTAGCGTAAAATGCGGTAACTGCGGTGCCGAGGTTGATGTAAATTTGGCTCTTAAAACCGAGCTTGAGCTTGAAATGAAGCAAAAAATGGCGGCGGCTAGACGAGATTTCGACAAAGAGATCGAGACCAAAAGGGCCGAATACAAGGCGCATTTGGACGCTTTAAACGCGAAGGAAAAAGAATTTGACGCTAAATTTGCCGCAGCCTTGAACGCAAAAAAAACCGAGCTAGAAAATGAAATAAAAGCAAAATTCGAGGGCGAAAATTTAAACATAGTAAACGCTCTAAAAACCGAGCTTGAAGCCAAGTCAAAGCAGATAAACGAGCTAAATTTAAAGACGCTTGAGATAGAAAAGCTAAAACGCGAAAAGAGCGAGTTTGAAAGCGCGCTGATGGCTAAAACCGAGGCCGAGCTAAGCAAACGCCTAAACGAGGAAAAAGAGCGGCTAGGCAAGGCTTTGGCCGAACAAAACGAGCTAAAATTTAAGCAAAAAGACGAGCAACTAGAAGCGCTAAAAAAGCAGCTAAACGAGGCGCAAAGGCGCATAGAGCAGGGCAGCGAGCAGCTGCAAGGCGAGACGCAAGAGCTTGCCATCGAGGCGTGGCTGCGGGAGAAGTTCGTATTTGACACCATAGACGAGGTCAAAAAGGGCGCAAACGGCGCAGACGTAATGCAGATCGTAAATACCCGAGAGGCGCAAAACTGCGGCAAAATCTACTACGAAAGCAAACGCACGAAAAATTTCTCAAACGAATGGATAGAGAAATTTAAGGCCGATATGCGCGCGTCGGGTGCGGATGTCGGGGTGCTCGTTAGCGAGGCGCGCCCAAAGGAGCTAGAGCGCATGGGGCTGGTTGACGGCGTATGGGTGTGCAACTACGAGGAGTTTAAGGCGCTTTGTTTCGTGCTAAGACAGGGCGTCGTGGAGCTAAATTTCGCTAGGAACTCCGCGCAAAATCGCTCAAACAAGATGGAGATGCTCTACTCGTATCTAGTGAGCAACGAGTTTAAGATGCGTATCGAGGCTATCGTGGAGGGATTTTCTGCGATGAACGAGGAGCTGGAGCGCGAGAAAAACGCGATGAAACGCATCTGGAAGAGCCGCGAAAAACAGATCGAAAAGGTGCGCGACAACGCGATTGAGATGTTTGGCTCGATAAAGGGGATCGCTGGAAATGCGATAGGGGAGATAAGGACGCTGGAGCTGGGGTTTGATGCGGGTGATTTTGATTCCCCATAAACGGCGGATTTTAGAATAAATTTTTCTACACCCGCCGCAGTCACGAACGACCAGTCCGCTCCTTTGCGGGTAAGCAAAATTTATTTAAACTACGTCTATTCTGCCTGGAATATTTGTCTCATATCCTGCTAAATTTGCAAATTTACTCTGCTAAAATTTAAAAACGAAAGGTTCCAATTTGAGTGATTATGATTTGCCTAAAGGTGCCGGACTTAGCGACGATGAGAAGGTTCTGTATTGCTATCAAAATGTAAATTCTTTTTTATCGTTAGGATGTTTATTTGCATGTTTTTGCTATTTGTTTTGTTTAATATCATAGACGGCAGTATCTTGTCTATGATTGTCATATCTGCCGTTTCAATTTTTCTATTTTACATTATGTATTGCGAGATATTAAATTATAAATGGCAATGCATATATATTACCAATCAAAATTTTATTACTGGAAATAATATAAAAACAAAAAAAGAGGAAATATCATATTTCTACACAATTTATGCATTCGGATATCGTCCCGTAATCGTCTTTTATAAAAATAAAAAGTTTTTGTATTTTTTATTTGTCGAGGACGATGTAAATTTTAAAGCCGCGATGAGCGCTATTTACGACATCTCGCTCAATGAGGATTTTAAATTTGATTTAGGTAGCGGAGCGTATGGATTCGCCAAGAGCTATACGATAAGGAAACTAATAAAATAGTGCAAGTACGCAAAAGAATATTGATTAAGCAGTGGTTCGGTGTGCCGCCGCAGCGCTACATATTTTAAATTTGCAACGGGGCTAAATATGCAAATTTGACTCGGCCAAAATTTAAAAACCCAGCGAAGTTCTGCTTTAGCTTCACTGCGTTCGCTACCGCTTAAGGTAGCCTGCAAGCAAGAGACGCTTGCAACCGCCAAGCATGGCGCAGTTTAAACCCATCAATACAAAAGCAAAATAACGTCAAATTTTAACAAACTAAATTTTACATTTTCAAGATGCGGGGCTAGGCGAGTAAAATTTTTCAAATTTAGCCTCAAAATTAGCTCGCATCGACATAAATTTTATACTTGCCGCAGCTGGCGCAACGAAACAGATAGCCTGCCATATCGCCGCCCGTGACGAGGTAGCCCTGCACGTCCTCTACCGCAAATTCCCCGCGTAGCGCGTAGTCTGCAAATACCTCCTCCGCTATGCCCAAATCCTGCAGCTCCTTCGTGCCCACGTCGCCCAAAAACTCGCAGTAATCATCGCAGCATGTAAGCCAGTGCTCCCCCTGCCAGCTAAAATATCCGGGCGTCCTTTTAAACAGCTCCTCGGTTTTGCTCTTCGCGTCTGCAACGCCCGGCGGCAGAGGGTCGGCGTCCTGGATGAAGCCGGCGTCAAATGTAGTCGCAGCTGCGCCGCTAGCGATGCAGTGCGGACAGAGGTAGTTCACGTCCTCCACGCTGTAAACGCTACCGCAATAATACACGTCTGTCGCCTGCTTGCAGCACTCGCAAACCACGCTCGCATCGTCCTTAAATACGCCTGTTTTAAAGGGATCCGGGTGGTAGCGAAAATGAGGCAGGCTTTTTAGCTTTTTGCTTTGGCGTGCGGCTTCGCTCGCAGTTTTAGGGCGCTTTATCGCTCCCGCGTCGCCGTTTTGCGCATACTGCTTTAGATAGCCGAGCTTTTTGAGTTGCTTTTTTGTCCTTCGGATCGCAAATTTTGGCTAATAGCTCGCAAGCGCTCTTTTTGAGCCACAGCAGCTCATAAACGTCCACGAGCACGAGCTTTACCTCTTTTCCATCGCATTTTTCTAGCTCGTCTTTGAACTCATACAGCGCCAAAATGCTTGCCGCGCCACCGTCTGAGTTCCAAAACGCCTTTTGAAGCGTGATATATTTTTCTCTAAATTTATCCATTTTCTTCCCTCAAATTTGCGGTTGCGGGCGGTACCGTCCTTAAAATTTACCGAGCGGACCCACTGTCTTATCGGACGCCGAATTTGGGCCAAATTTTACTCCGCGCAGATCGCTTTGAGCTTTGCAAGATCTAAAATCAAACTATGCGAAAATGCGTCTATAACGACTCCGGCGTATTTGTCGTCAACGCTTTCTAGCATAGCGGCGTAGTCCTTTAGGCGTAGGTTTATCGCCTCCTGCTCGGCGTCGTTTCGCCATCTCATCATCTCGGCTCTGCTGGAAAATGCCGGAAAGTAGCTAAGTCCGCTCTCCTCGTCTTCTAGTAAGACAAATTTGATATTTGAGCCCTCTTCTTCGTAAACTGCGCTGCCGTCTGGTTTTGCTAAGGCTTGATTTATGAGTACGGGAGCCAAAAACTCGGCCTTTTTTAGCGCCGCGATTAGCGCCTTTTCGCTCTGCTCGCCGCCGTCTAGTAAAAATGCGTCTATAAAATCGTTTAAATTTTCGTTCATCTTTCGCCTTGGATTAAATTTGGCGTATTATACATTTTTGCGTTTTTAAATCAAAATTTAGCAGTAAATAAGCTTTGCGTTGCTATAATCACAACCTCACTTCAGCTGGCGGGTTCATAGCTCAGTTGGTTAGAGCATCCGGCTCATAACCGGATGGTCCCAGGTTCGAGTCCTGGTGAACCCACCACTTCAATTCATCTTTATCAAATACTTTAAAGTACATCGTCTTATTATTTTGTAAGTTTATTCGGTACATATAAAGCGTTTGTAGGTATGTGCCTCCATGATCGGGGCAGGCTGTCAAAAAAAACGTCGTTAATAAAATGACCTAACAACAAATGCGGTTAACATTTCAAAACTTCAAATTCTATTGGGGATTTGATTGAAAATTATTTCAATCAAAATTCACGTATGTATTTAGTAAAGTTTTTATGTTTAAATTTTAAATTTAACCAACCTATATGTCGGATCAAACCTAAACGCGAGCAAATTTTGCAAAATCCCAAAAAGGCACATAAAAGTAACGAAGCTACTGCCGCCGTAACTGTAAAACGGCAGCGGAATGCCCACCACAGGCGCAAAGCCGATCGTCATCATGATGTTTATACTCACGTAAATAAAGATAAGTATCCCGATCCCTGACGCCATCGTTTGCGTGAAATAATCATCCTTTAGTCCGTAGTTTAAGCTGAGCAAATGAGCTATCAGCGCGCCGTAAAAGCTAAGTAGCGCGAGCCCTCCGTAAAATCCGTATCGCTCGATCGTGTAAGCAAAAATAAAATCGCTAGTCGAAATCGGCAAAAATTTAAAGTGCGTCTGCGTCGCCTCGTCTTTTGGCTTACCCTTTAGTCCGCCGCTGCCGATAGCGATGATGCTCTGGCGCACGTGATAGTTGGACTCTTCGCTTAAAAAATCGGTAATGCGCTTTTTTTGATAATCGTGCAAATTTTCGTAGATCACGGGCGCCGAGAATAAAACTCCCGCAAATATTACGACCCAAATTTTTTTATTTACACCGATGATAAAAAGTACGGCATAGCCCACGATGAGTAGTATCAGTGCAGTGCCAAGATCGGGCTCTTTTAAAATCAGCACGAAAGGCAAAAGGATATAAAGGCTAAGACGTAAAAAGTCCTTGAGACCATAGCCGTTTTCTTCGGGCGGGCGCTGTTTGATGAGGTAGCCTAACATCAAAAGAAGCGCCGGCTTCATGATCTCTGAGGGCTGAAGCGTAAAGTGGATAAAAGGAAACTCTAGCCATCTTTTTGCGCCCAGTTTGCTCGTGCCGAACAAATCTACGCTAATGAGTAAAACGATGCAAATCCAGTAAAATAGCGGTATGAGCCAGGCGATCTTGCGAATGGGAAGTAAAAAGAAAAATAAAAACAATGCTAAACCGACGCCAAAATATACAAGCTGCTTGCCAGCCAGGATAGAATTTGCCTCAGAAACCAAAATGTATGATAAAATAATAATAGGAAGTATCAAAAACGGCTGAACAAAGTCAAAATGGGTTAAAATTCGCCTATCGAGTCTTATCAAAAATTTGCCTTTTTTGAGCGATTATAGCATTTTAAAGGAAACAAATCTAAAAATGACGGAAAAAGAGATCAAAATTTTAGATGATACGCAGGCGAGGGCGGATGCTTTTTTAGCCGCCGAGCTAAACGTGGCTAGAAACCAAGCGCTAAATTTGATAAAAAGCGGACTAGTTAGCCTAAACGGCAAGCTGCTAAATAAGCCATCCGTAAAGCTAAATTTAGGCGACGTTCTGGGGGTCAAATTTGAGCAAAGCGAGCCTGATACGACTAAATTTGAAGCGGAATTTGAAGTGCCGATCATTTATGAGGACGAGGATTTGCTTGTGTTAAATAAACCCGCAAATTTAGTCGTCCATCCAGCTCCTAGCGTCAAGGAACCCACACTTGTGGACTGGCTGGGCGCGAAGGGGTTTTTGCTGTCAAATTTAAGCGGGCAAAGTAGGGCAGGCATCGTGCATAGGCTAGATAAGGGCACTAGCGGAGCTATCGTCGTAGCCAAAAATAACGCCGCTCACGCCGCGCTTTCAAATCAGCTAAGCGATAAAAGCATGGGGCGCATATATCTAGCGCTAACCGATCTGCCGCTCAAGCAAAACTGCACCGTCGAGCGAGCTATCGGACGAAATCCCGCTAACCGCCTAAAAAAGGCGATAGTTTCAAGCGGCCGCGCGGCAAAAAGCGCCTTTGCGAATCTACTTTTTAGCGAATTTGACGGCCCCGTGCAGGGTAAAAATGCAGGCGTAAATTTGATCGCGGCAAAGCTTTTTACAGGCAGGACTCATCAGATCAGAGTGCATCTAGCTAGCCTAAACCGCCATATTTTGGGCGATGCTTTATACGGTTTTAAGAGCGAAAAGGATAAAATCGGCCGAGTAATGCTTCACGCCTACGGGCTATATTTCACGCATCCGCGCTCAGGCGAACAAATGAGCTTCGTCGCGCCTATTTGGGATGATTTTAGTGAAATTTTACTTAGCAAATTTAGCAAGGAGAATATAGATGAAAAGATTGATTTTATGGGGCTTAGCGAGCTCTTTAGCCATTGTGATGAGTGGATGCGTATCCTCTAGCGGGCCTGCGCAAGTAAATGCAAATTTGCCGACCGTCCAGAGCCTAAAAACCATCAGCGATATGACCGAAGTGGGCTTTGAGTGGACGCCGACTCCGACCTCAAACGTCGCAGGCTACTATCTATATCGCTCAAATCCAAACGAAAATAACGGCAAAATGAAGGTTGTAGCCGACATAAAAGACCGCTTTGCCAGCCACTACGTGGATGCAAATTTGGCTCCCGAGACGACATATACCTACGAGATGAGAACGTATAACGCGAGCAAGCAAATTTCAGGCCCTGGTATGATGGTTAGCGCCACGACTAAAGCCCTCATGGACTCCGTGCCTTTTGTTAGAGCGCTTACGAATTTACCCGAGCGCGTGAAACTCATCTGGAGACCGCATCCAGACCTTCGCGTGGCGTCTTACGTCGTCGAAAAAGCCGATATAAATAAAGAAAACTGGAGACAAATCGCCGAGGTAAAAGGCAGACTAAACGCCGAATATATCGATGACGACGTGAAGCCTGGCAGAAGCTATAAATATAGAGTTTTCGTAAAAACTACTAGCGGCACGATCTCAAAACCTAGCGAGATCGTGGACTCCACGACAAAGCAGCTGCCAAGCGAGGTCGTAAACGCTCAGGCTACTCAAAACGTGCCTAAAAAGATTATTTTGACGTGGGACAGCGTGGCTAGCGACGATTTTGGCTACTATAAAATTTACAGCGCGTCAAGCAAATTTATGCCTTACACCTACCTAGTGAAAACCACGTCTAATAGCTACGAGGATCTCATAAACGAAAACGGCGCGACTAGATACTATAAAATCACCATCGTCGATAAAGACGGCCTAGAGTCTAAAAAGCCTAGCGAGCCTATCATCGGTATGACGCTAGGAGCTATCGACGCGCCGGTCGTATCCTCTATCGTGGCCGACAGCACGGCGGTTAAGCTCACGTGGAATGCCTCTGATAAGGCTAGAAGCTTTACTGTTATAAGAGACGGCGGAGGAAGCGAGCAGAAATTTACAAATATAAGCGGCAATGAATTTGTCGATAATAGCGTAACATACGGGCAAAAATATAGCTATAAAGTGATCGCCGTAGATGAATACGGCATAAGCTCCGACGCTTCTGCTAAAGCAGAGATAGCCGTCGAATAATGCCCAATTTTATAGCTAAAAACGTAAATTTTACTCCAAAAGAGTGCGGCGAGATAAGCTTTTTGTGGGAGGCTCGCGGCAGGCAGGGCGTAAGCCTTATTTATACTAAAAGCTCTAGCGAGGAGTTTTTTATTACGCTAAAAAAGCGCGAAAATGATTGGGTAGTAAAAGGCGAAAAGCTAACAAAGCCTGCTAAAATAGGGCTTTTGCAAAATGCTTTGGTTAAATTTAAAGAGCTTTACTGCGATCAAATTTTAAGCGAAGCTATCGCGGTAAAAAATACGCGCCTCACGCAAAAAGATTCGGCGATCTTTAGCGTGGGCGAGTTGCTTGAGAATTTAAATCAGAGCGAATTTGAGAGCAAATTTATCGAGATCGGATTTGGTTCGGGCAGGCACTTGCTATTTCAGGCGGAAAATAATCCAAATACCCTAGTCGTTGGCATCGAGGTGTATAAACCCTCGCTCGAGCAGGTCGCAAAGCTGGCTAAAGCTCGAAATCTAAACAACGTCATGCTCGTAAACTGCGACGCGAGACTGCTTTTGTCGCTTGTGGAGTCAAATTTTATAGATAAGATTTTCTTGCATTTTCCCGTACCTTGGGACGACGCTCCTCATAGGCGCGTGGCCTCGGCGAAATTTGCTCTGGAGTGCGAACGAACGCTAAAATCGGGCGGTAAATTTGAGCTAAGAACCGATAGCCGCGAGTATGCGGACTTTACTTTGGCGCAAATTTTAGATCTAAGTGACGCCGATGTTCAAATTTACAAAAACCGCGACCTAAAAGTAAGCAGCAAATATGAGGATCGCTGGAAAAGGTATCAAAAGGATATTTATGACGTTATCTTTACCTGCGAAAAGCAAAGCGAACCAAGAGCCAGCCAAGGCGAGCTAAAATTTGAAAACGGCTACGACGCGAGCAAGGTTGCGGCTAAATTTAGCAACCAAACGATAAAAGAGGATGATTTTTTCTTGCATTTGGAGGAAAAGTACGAAAAAGAGGGCGGCGAAATTTTAATTCGCGCGGCGTTTGGCGCATTTAACGCGCCTGAGCATTGCTATGTTTTGCTCGGCGAAAAAGGCGCGGAATATTTTATAAAAAAGCCGCTCGTTACGGCTGAAAATTTAAAGGCGCATCTTGCGTTTAAGGAGTATTTAGCGGATGCAAAAAATAATTAGCGCAAGCGGACTGTGCCTAGGGTACGAGAACGAGCAAAATCTAATAACGGACGCTAAATTTGACATTTATTCCGATGATTTCGTTTTTATCACGGGGCAAAGCGGTAGCGGTAAATCCACGCTTTTAAAGTCTTTTTACGGCCAGATGAAGCCAAGCGCGGGTTCTTTGAGCGTTTGTTTGACGGATATGACGGATATAACTCAGCAAAATTTAGACAAACTAAGGCAACGAATCGGCGTGGTTTTTCAAAATTATCGCTTGATAAGCGAGTGGAATATCGAAAAAAACGTGATGTTGCCGCTGATGATAAAAGGGCTAAGCGCAAGCGTCTGTAAAAATCAGGCGACTAAGCTCTTAAAGCACGTAAATTTGCTCCACAGAGCGCACAAATATCCAAACGAGCTAAGCGGCGGAGAACAGCAGCGAGCAGCGATGGCTAGGGCTTTGGCGCATAATCCGAATTTGCTGCTTTGCGACGAGCCGACTGGTAGCCTAGATGAATACTCAAGCGACGTTATTTGGGGACTTTTGCGATCGGCAAAAGAGTATCTTGGTACTTGTATCGTCGTAGTTACGCACCATATACCGGTCTCGCTAAGAGTGCCTTATAGACATCTGGTTATAGAAAACGGACGCATATATGAAATCCTTTAAAAATCACATTAGCGTTATCATCCCGCTCGTAGCCTTGCTTGCGGGTATAGAGTTTATCTTGTCGGCAAATCGCGCCCTTAGCGAATACGAAAATATGATGAACAAAGACTATACCATCATTATCGTGAGTCAAAACGAACTAAATGCTACCGACGTAAAGCCGCTTGTTTATACGTTTGAGTCGCTTGAGCCTCTTAGCTCAAAATCCGTATTAGAAAAGCTATCAAAGGACATCTCGGCTAAAAATATCGCCGTTTTGCAAGAGGCTTTGCCTAAATTTTACTCGCTTAGGCTAAATGCCTTCCCAAGTACGCAATACATGAGCGAAATCAAAGATAAAATAGCAAAAATCGCGGGCGTGAGCAGGGTAGAGACGTTTTCTAAAACGCACGATAAGGTCTATAAAATTTTACAGCTCGTTAAAAATATTTCGGCGATATTTTCCTGCCTCATCGGACTTATCGGACTTATGCTTATCTTAAAACAGATGCGAATTTGGCTTTACGAGCATAAGGAACGTATCGAGATCATGACGCTACTTGGCGCTCCTTCGTGGCTAAAATCTGGCGCGCTATACAAAACCGCGCTATTTGATTCGTTTATAGCAACCGTTTTTACGGTTGTTTTTTACGCGTTTTTACCTGATTTTCAGCCCGTAAAAGACGCTGCGAGCGGTTTAAATATAAATTTCCCCGCAATCGATGCGTTTTATGACGGGGCGATGCTGCTTTTAGTCTCTTTGACGCTTAGTTTTCTAGCCGTTTATACCGTTATGCGAAAGAGTAGAACGGGTATATGAGAGTCGCCTTGCTTTTGCTAGCGGCTTTTTGCGCGCTTTTGGCTAATACTAACGAAAAAATCAGAAACCAAACGACTTATCTTGAGTCCTCAAAAGACCTTGAAAAACAGCTGAATAAAAAATTAGACGACCTAGCCGGCGACATCATAGGCGGCGAAAAAAGCGTTAAACAAACCGATGATAAGATGAAAGAGCTCATCATGCAAATAGCACAGCTGGAAAATAGCGCTAAAAGCGCGGGCAATGAGCTTGATGAGCTGGTAAATCAAAATAAAAATTTAACCCAAAGTCAAAAAGATATCCAAAAAAGTATCGTGCGTATCATATCAGACGAGTTTTCGTTTGATCTCATAATGCCTAAAGAATACGCCGAGGGCGAAGATAGCATCATCGCTACAGAGATACTAAGCAAGTTAAATTCGGTACTAAAAGACGACTTTAACGCGCTTGCCAAGCAGTATGAAAGTACGCAAAATTTGATAAAAACGCAAAACGATAAGATAGAGGGCATAAAATCAAATTTAAAAAATTTTAAATTCAAGCAAGCCGAGCTAGTTTCTCTACAAGATAAGCAGATGAAAACGCTGGCAAATTTAAAGCGGGATAAAGAAATTTATCAAAAGCAACTCTCGCGCCTGCAAGCCCAACAAGACGAGATCAGAAAGACGCTAGAAGAGCTAAAAATCGTCGCAAAAAGAGAGAGCGAAGAGGCTAAAAAAGCTCTAGCCGCGCAAAAAGCGGCCGAAGCCAAAGCTCAAAAAAACAAGAACAATAAAAAAGGCGAGGCCGGCGTGAGCGCGTCTGATGGCGACGTGAAGCAGTTTGGCTCGAGCTATCAAACTAGCCTCGTGAAAAAATATAGCGGAGAAAAAACGATCGCGCCGCTTGAGAGCTTTACCGTTAAGCAAAAATTCGGCAATTACGTAGACCCTATCTATAACATCAAAATTTTTAACGAATCGGTCGTGCTAAGCGCAAATTCGCCGGACGCGAAGGTAAAAAGCGTATTTAACGGTAAAGTGGTCTTTGCTAAAGAAACCGCAATGCTAGATAAAGTCGTAATTATCGAAAATCCAAACGGCATCCACACTATCTACGCGCACCTTAGCCAGATCGCTCCTACCGTAAAAGTAGGCGCTAAAGTGCAAAAAGGCTACGTCATCGGCCGCGTACAGCGAGATCTCACCTTTGAAGTTACGCAAAAAAACTATCATATAGATCCGCTTGAGATAATCGGCTTAAAATAGCCGTTTTTCGGGCGGATTAGCAAAATTTAAAGCAAATTTAGTTAAAATCGCAAAATTTTAAGGAGATGAAAAATGGAGAAAAAGAAGCGAATTTTAGTTAAATTTTCAGGCGAGGCGTTAGCCGGCGACAGCGGTTTTGGCATAGATAACGCGGTGCTTAAATTTATCGCAAAACAGATAAAAGAGCTAGTAGAAAACGGTATCCAAGTGGGTATCGTTATCGGCGGAGGCAACATCATACGCGGAGTTAGCGCGGCTAGAGACGGCATCATAAAGCGCACTAGCGGCGATCACATGGGTATGCTAGCTACCGTGATAAACTCTATCGCGATGAGAGAAGCGCTAGAGAGCGTAGGCCTAGACGTACGCGTACAAAGCGCGATAAAGATGGAGGCTATCTGCGAAACCTTTATCGTAGGACGCGCAAACAGACACCTTGAAAAAGGTCGCGTGGTGATATTTGCCGCAGGCACGGGAAATCCGTTTTTCACCACCGATACGGCTGCGACTTTGCGCGCTATCGAGATTGATTCGGATATGATAATCAAAGCTACGAAAGTAGACGGCGTTTACGATAAAGATCCGAATAAATTTGACGATGCGACGCTGCTAAAAGAGCTAAACTACGAGCTTGCTATGAGCGACGATATCAAAGTGATGGACGATACGGCCATAGCGCTAGCTAAAGACAACTCGCTACCGATCTTAGTCTGTAATATGTTTAAAGACGGGAATTTGCTTAAAATCATACAAGGCGACGAGAGCGCGTTTTGCTCCGTCGTGAGAAACTAAATTTAAGGAGAATAAATGAGATCTGAAGAAGTAGCGGCAAGGGCTTTAAAACTCGTCGGAGACGATAGATATAAGCTTGCTCTAGTCGTAGCCAAAAGGGCTGAGGCTCTAGCCGGCGGAGCAAAAAGCCTGCTTGATATCGACGTTAGCAAGATGAAATTTGCCGATATCGCATTGCGCGAGATAGCCGAGGGCAAAATAGCTTTAGAGGGTATAGTTGAAGCAGCCAAATAGCGGGTTTTTACTAGAGCAGCTAATAGACGACGTGCTTGCATGCAAAGACGTATCGCAGGCGCGTGCGCTACTTAGCTCGCTAGCGTGCTTTACTCCGAATTTAGAGCGCGCCGTCGAGTGCTGCGTCATCTCTCATGCCGGACAGTTTAGAAAAAGCGGCGAACCCTACGCGATACACCCAATCTTAGTAGCCTGCATCGTAGCGCATATGGGCGGGGATGAGGATATGATTATCGCCGCCTTGCTGCACGACGTGGTCGAGGATACGGATAGATCGATAGAAAGCGTACGTGAGGACTTTGGCGAAGAGGTAGCAAAGCTAGTCGAAGGACTAACTAAAATCGTAGCCATCAGAGAGGATAAGCTAGCTAGCTCGGAGTCAAACGAGCGTCTGGCGGCGTCAGCTATGACCTTTCGTAAGATGCTGCTTATATCGATCGAGGACGTAAGGGTGCTCGTGGTGAAGCTTTGCGATAGACTGCATAATATGCTAACGCTACAAGCTTTGCGCCCCGAAAAACAAAAGCGAATCGCCGAAGAGACGCTGATGGTTTATGCTCCGATCGCGCATAGATTAGGTATCTCGTCCATAAAGAACGTACTTGACGATCTTAGTTTTAAATACGCTTTACCGGAAGAATACAAAAAAATAGACGACTATCTAAACGAACATAAGCAGCAGCTCGTACTAAAGCTAAATGCGTTTACCGATAAAATTTTTCAAATTTTGCTTGAAAACGGTTTTAGCGAAACAGACTTTGAGATACAAAAGCGCGTCAAGCACCACTACTCTATCTATCTAAAAATGCAGCGAAAAGGTATCTCTATAGAGGAGGTGCTGGATCTGCTAGCCGCTCGCGTGCTGGTTAAGGAGCCGCAGGATTGCTATTTGGTGCTTGGAAATTTACATATAAATTTTAATCCTCTAATATCGCGTTTTAAAGACTATATCGCGCTTCCTAAGCAAAACGGTTACCAAACCATACACACGACGATATTTGATAACAAAAGCATATTTGAGGTGCAAATTCGTACCTTTGATATGCATAAAACCGCAGAGTACGGCGTCGCGGCGCACTGGAAATATAAAAGCGGCGGCTTTTTAAACCCAAAACTAGACTGGCTAAGCGACATCAGCGGCATAGAAAACGGCATAGAAGAGGCAAACGAAAATCCGGAGGAGCTCTACGAATACGCAAAAGATAGCCTCTACGTAGAAGACGTCGCGGTTTATTCGCCAAAGGGAGATATATTTACGCTTCCTCGCGGCGCGACCGCGCTTGATTATGCTTACGAGATACATACGCAAGTAGGACTATATGCAAAAGAGGCCTATGTAAACCGTATGCGAGTGCCGCTACTAACGGAGCTAAGAAACGGCGACATAGTGAGCATCGTAACGGGCGATGAGCCAAAATACCGTTGTTCGTGGCTAGGCAGCGTAAAAACGGGCAAGGCTAGAGCTACGATACGCTCATACTGCAAGCAAAAGATAAGAGATATAAATAACATGGTTGCGCTTGAGATTTTAAGCGGGATTTTCGGCGTTCCTTCCGAAACGATATCGCAGTGGGTGGATAGTGAAAATTTAACCAAGAAAATTTTTAAGGCCGCATTTGACTCGGTTTACTTACAAGACATCGTAAACGCGCTAAAAAAATACGTAAAAAAAGACCGTCCGTTTGCCATCGCGCTAACGGATAAATATAACGTAAAAAAGCAAAAATTTGAAAATATCGTGATCTACTCGAATCACAAAATAAATAGCGTAGAGTTTGATTATTGTTGCAATCCAAAGCGCGGCGACGATATCGTGGGCTTTAGAAACTACCATCACGTTACCGTTCATCACAAGCTTTGCGAACGGTTTATGAAGCTGGCAGAGGAGAAAAACGAGATGATTTTCGTCAAATGGACGCGAGTCGCTCCGCATAGGTTTAAGATTATCTTAAGCCTAGAAAACAGACGCGGGTCGTTAGCTGAGTTTTTGACGTATATGGCGAAAATGCAAGTTGATCTCGTAACTATTAGCCTCACCGAGACCAGAGAGGCGACGGCGGATTTTTTCGAGCTGACGATCGAGCTTGGCGAAAATTTGAACGTGAACGAGATAAAAGAGCGACTAAGGGATCGCTACAAGATCATAGATTTCGTGTCGCTTGACGATGCATACGGACATTAATAAATTTAGGAGAGAAAATGGGCGAAAATTTGATCAAAATAATGAGCGATATAAAAAAAGGCGTCGCCGAGATGATAGACGAGGAGCGCGTCGAAAATTTAGTAAAAAACTACTATGAAAAGGGCGAAAATTTCTACGTTAAGGCAGGTTTTGATCCGACGGCTCCGGATCTGCACCTGGGCCACACCGTAGTGCTTCAAAAGATGGCTCTTTTGCAAAAGCACGGCGCGATAGTGCAGTTTTTGATAGGCGATTTTACGGGACAAATCGGCGATCCTAGCGGCAAAAGCCAGACGAGAAAAAAGCTAGACCGTGAGACTGTGACGGCAAATGCTAAAACCTACGAGCAGCAGGTTTTTAAAATCCTAGACCCGCAAAAAACAAAGATAATGTTTAACTCTAAGTGGCTAAATGAACTGGGAGCTGCGGGTATCGTGGAGCTAACTAGCACCTTTGCGGTGGCTAGGATGCTTGAGCGCGAT
Source organism: uncultured Campylobacter sp. (assembly GCA_963519915.1). Classification (GTDB taxonomy): domain Bacteria; phylum Campylobacterota; class Campylobacteria; order Campylobacterales; family Campylobacteraceae; genus Campylobacter_A. Next base: position 17,267 of record CAUQPE010000011.1, read on the forward strand.
GATTTTGAAAAAAGATATAAAAGCGGTGCCTCGATCTCGATTAGCGAATTTTTATATCCGCTCCTTCAGGGCTACGACAGCGTCGCGATGAAATGTGATATCGAGATGGGCGGCACGGATCAAAAATTTAACCTTCTTATGGGGCGAACCTTGCAGCGAGTTTACAACGTCGGCAAGGAACAAGCCGTCATAATGATGCCGCTTTTAGAGGGGCTAGACGGCGTAAATAAAATGAGCAAGAGCTTAGGCAACTACATCGGCGTGACCGACGAGCCAAACGATATGTTTGCTAAGGTTTTAAGCGTAAGCGACGAGCTGATGTGGCGCTGGTACGAGCTACTTAGCGAAAAAAGCACGGAAGAAATCGCAAATTTGAAAGCGGACGTAGCTAGCGGCAAAGCTCATCCAAAGGCCGTAAAAGAGGCGCTAGCGCTAGAAATCACGGCTAGATATAACGGAGAAGCGGCGGCAAAAGAGGCGAAGGCCGAATTTGACCGCGTGCATTCGCAAAATTTGATCCCGACCGAGATGGACGAGTTTGAGCTCTCAGCTCCCGCTTGGATCGTGCAGGCACTCACTCACTGCGGACTATGCGCGAGCAGCTCTCAGGCGCGCCGAGACATTGCGGCAAACGCCGTCAGCCTAAATCAAGAAAAGATCGCCGACGAGCAGCTAAAGCTGGGTGCCGGCGAATACGTCTTGCAAGTTGGCAAGCGTAAATTTGCAAAACTAAAGGTAACCTGATGCAACCCGTAAAAATCGGAAAATACGATATAAAATACCCGATAATCCAAGGCGGAATGGGGCTTGGTATCAGTTGGGATAGGCTCGCCGGAAACGTCAGCCTAGAAGGCGGTCTGGGAGTCATAAGCTCGGTAGGAACTGGCTACTACGAAGGGCGAAAATATATCACCAAAGAGCTAAACGCTAAGCCCTACGGTAGCGGAAATTTCTACTCGCGAGAGGGTCTAAAAGCCGTCATCGACAATGCGCGTAAAATTTGCGGAGACAGGCCTCTTGGGGTCAATATTTTGTACGCCAGCAACGACTACGAGCGTATCGTAAAAGACGCCTGCGATCACGGTATAAACGTGATCATCACTGGTGCGGGTTTGCCTACGAATTTGCCCGAATTTACAGTAGACTACCCGGACGTGGCTTTGGTGCCTATCGTGTCCTCGGCAAAGGCGCTAAAAATCATCTGCAAACGCTGGCAAGGGCGCTACGGTAGGCTTCCAGACGGCGTGGTGCTCGAGGGGCCTCTTAGCGGCGGGCACCAGGGGTTTACCTATGAGCAGTGCATAGATCCCGCATATCAGCTGGAAAATTTGATAACGCCAGTTAGCGAAGAGATAAAGCAGTGGGGCGATTTTCCGTTATTTGTAGCAGGCGGCATCTGGGATAAAAATGATATCGATAAGGCTATCTCGCTTGGCGCAAACGGCGTGCAGATGGGTACTCGCTTTATCGGTACGCACGAGTGCGACGCTAGCGAAGAGTTTAAAGAGGTACTCCTTGCGGCTAAAAAAGAGGACATAGAGCTAATCAAAAGCCCCGTAGGCTACCCAGCACGCGGCGTCAGGACAAATTTAATAAATCTAGTCGACAAACGCCAAGGACCCAAAATCAGCTGCGTAAGCAACTGCGTAAGTCCGTGCCAGCGCGGCAAAGAGGCTAAAGAGGTAGGATACTGCATCGCGGATCGCCTCTACGACGCCTTTGAGGGGCGCAAGGAGACGGGGTTGTTTTTCACTGGCGCAAACGGCTACAAGCTAAACGAGATAATACGCGTGAAAGAACTATTTGAAAAACTGATAAATGGCGAAGATAGTTAAATTATTTTTAATACTTCTATTTTTTTTGAATAGCGCGGTTTGCGCAAGCGCTTTATCGAGTTTAGATAAATTCGATAAAAATTTTGATAGCGCAGCCAATAAAGAAAAGATCGCAATGCATCAAGAGCTAAGGACTCTTTACGTAAAATCCATAATGGAAAATAACGTAAATTTAAGAGTCCAAAGCCTAACTAGACTAATAAAAAGCTCAAAAGCCCTAGGGCTAGATACCAAACCGTATGAAAAAGAGCTCGCGAGCATACCGCAGTCTGCAAAGCCAAGCGAAGAAAAACCAAAACAAGAAATAAAGCAAGTCAAAAAAGAACAACAAAAACAAGAGCCGAAGCAAAAAGAAGTAAAGCTAAGTCAACTTTCCTCCGCTCCATTGGCCGTTCAAAATACTAAAACCGTCAAAAATCAAACTTTGCAGCTTCTAGAAGTATCTGATAACGACGGGAATTTCGAGCTAAAATTTAACCGCCAGCTAAACGGCAATGATATTAAAAAAACCGACCTTAATCAAAAAGGTTCTTATAAAACGATTTATGAATTTAAAGGAATTTGGAGCGGCGGAAAACTGCAAAGATTTAAGAACTACTTGGTGGATGAGATCCGCATAAGTCAGTTTGACGAAAAAACCGTTAGGGTGGTATTCGTAAGTCAATTCGAGCCAAATTTAAAACTTAGAGTCGATAATCAGTCTTTAATTTTCTCAAAGGCTAAGCCCACGCAAAGCCAAAATTTAACGAGTCAAAACAGTAAACAAAAAAATCATCAACCGTCTATCAAGCAAGAGCTCCCCAAAATCGCTGCAAATTCGAAATCTGAAATAACTCAAATACAACAGCAAAAAGCAACTCAACACCAAGCTCAAAATCAAAAGCTCGCTCAGCAAAAGCAAGAAAAAGTTGCCGCGCAGACCAAGACGGATGCTAAAAAAACCCAAAGCACCACCGAAAAGGATGAGCAAGAAATCGTGTTAGCACCGGTAAAAACGGCGGCCACTAAAAAAACCACAAGCGCTAAAGGCAAGGTTGTCGTCCTTGACGCAGGGCACGGCGGCGACGATCCGGGGGCTATAAACGGCTCTCTAAAAGAGAAAAACATCGTGCTAAGCATCGCGCAAAAGGCGGGCAAGGAGCTGCAAGAGCGCGGCTATAAGGTTTATTACACGCGTAGCAAGGATAAATTTATTAACCTTCGCGACCGCACGAAATACGCCAACGACAAAGCTGCTGACCTCTTTATCTCCATCCACGCAAACGCCGCGCCGAGCAAAACCAAGGCGGCGACTATGCGCGGCATAGAGACGTTTTTCCTCTCGCCGGCTCGTTCCGAGCGTAGCAAAAACGCCGCTGCCCTGGAAAACAAATCCGACATCGAGGAGATGAACTATTTTTCTAAGCAGACATTTTTAAATTTCCTTAACCGCGAGAAAATCATCGCCTCAAACAAGCTCGCCATCGACGTTCAGCGCGAAGTTTTAGCGCGAGCAAAATCAGTTAGTTCAAAGGCTTCCGACGGCGGCGTTCGCGAGGCGCCTTTTTGGGTGCTAGTGGGCGCACTGATGCCTGCGGTGCTGCTTGAGGTCGGCTACATCACTCACCCTAGCGAAGGCGATCTCATAAATAACTCAAAATACCAAGATGCCCTAGCCAAGGGGCTCGCGGACGGCATTGACGTCTATTTTTCAAACCAGCAATGAAAAGCGCGCGAGTCGTTTTAAATGGCGGCATCCCGTTTAGCCCCGAATTTGACGACATTTACTTTAACGCAGACGACCCTATCGGCCAGAGCGAGTATGTTTTTAACTCCGTTTTTGACGAAATTTGGAACAAAAAGAGCGAATTCAACGTGCTTGAGACGGGATTTGGCGCAGGGTTAAATTTCCTCTGCGCTTTTAAAAGATTTAAAAATACGGATAAATTTTTAAATTTCGTCAGTATCGAAAAAACGCCGATCTCCAAAAATGATCTGGCTAAAATTTACGCGAATTTTAGCGAGCTAGCGAACGTTTCGGGCGAGCTTTTGGAGGCCTACCCGCCTCCTATTCGCGGATTTCATAGATTAAATTTAGCTCCAAACGTCACGCTTACGCTGTGCTTTGGCGACGTGGCCGAGGTTTTGGACGAGCTTAGTTTTAATGCGGACGCCGTTTTTATGGATGGCTTTGCTCCCGCTAAAAACGAAGCGATGTGGAGCGAGCTGGTTTGCGCTAAAATCGCAAATTTATGCGCTTTGGGCGCTAGCGTTTGTACGTATTCGGCCTCGGGCGCGTTAAAAAGAGCCCTGCAAAATAGCGGCTTTGAGGTAAATTTACTAAAAGGCTACGGCAAAAAGCGAGAGATGTTGCGCGCTAAATTTACCGGCGAGCGGCAAGCTGAGAATGAAATTTGGTTTAGCAGATTTGATCCCGCCGCCAGGATCGTTCCAAAGACGGCGCTAGTGATCGGCGGCGGCGTGGCTGGCTGCGTTTGCGCGTTTAAGTTGCGCGAGCAAGGTTTAAAGGTCACGATCGCCGAAAAGCGCGGCGACATCGCGCTAAACGGCTCTGGAAATCACTGCGGGATTTTGATGCCGCTTATCACGAAACCAACCGTAAATTTAGGCCGCATGCATATGAACGCCTTTTTGCAGGCAGCGCGCTTTTACGGCCAAAACCTCGGCGCCCGGGAGATAGAGTTTTGCGGCGCGACGGACTACGCATACGAGCAAAAGACGCTAGAGCGCTTTTACGAGTGGCGCGAATTTGACGCGAACAACGGCGTTTTTGAGCTAAAATTTGATAACGAGCCCTATGCTAGCGCGTTTATATTTAGCGGCGCAAAAGCTCGCCCTAGAAAGATGTGCAAGGCGGCAAGCGCGGGTATAAAAACGCTTTTAAACTGCGAATTTGCGGGCTTTGAGACGCTTGAGGGCGGCGCGGTTAGGGCTCATTTTAAGGATGGGCAAAGCATCGACGCCGACGTGCTCGTGCTTGCTATCGGTAGCGAGAGTATGGAACTTTTTGCGGACTACGACATCAGGCTTAGCTCCGTGCGCGGCCAGGTCACGCATATCGCGCCCGCCATTTTGACGTCTACGCCTTTTAGCGCCAAAGGCTATGTTTGTCCGCCTGCCCAAGGCGTGCAGGTGATCGGCGCGACTTATGATAGAAATCTTTTTTTGGATGAGTCGCGCTCTAGCGACGACGAGAAAAATCTGGCCGACGTCGCCGAGTTTTTGGACGGTAAATTTACGAAAAGCGAGCGGTTAAATTTAAGCGGCGAGCAGGATTTAAATTTGACTACCGACCCAGACGGCGCCGCTGAAAATTTAAATCGTTTAGAAGCGAGTAGGAACGATATAAATTTGAGTAAAAATACGGATTTGCGCGCCAAAACAGCGGGCAACCCTGTACAAGCGCGAGATGCGTCAAATTTGACTGTGCCTGAAAAAAGCTCAAACATTGCAGCTAAAATACCGCAAAACGTCCGAATAATCGGCTCAAAGGTCGGCTACCGCAGCTATAGCGGCGACCGCTTTCCGCTTATCGGGCGACTTTACGACGAGGATTTTTACAAAGATAGTTACAAATCGTTGCTTTGGACGAAAAGCAAGTCCAATCCCCATCCAAAATACGTACCAAACGTCTACGTAAGCACTGCTCACGGCTCGCGCGGGCTTTGTACGGCCGTACTTGGCGCCGAGCTCATCTGCGACCTCGTTTTTGACCGCCCGCTTTGTATAGAAAAATCGCTTTTTGACGAGCTTCACTTGGCGAGATTTCTCGTTAGGAAACTTAAAAAAGGGCTGAAGTAGGCATAAAATTGGATTTTAAAGTCTGATTTTACGTTATTTATTTTTGCGTCAAATTCGGCATAAATTTGAGGCAGCGGCTGGTACTGATCAAATTTTATTTTTATAAATTTAGCCGTTCTAGTTAAAGTAGCATTAGCGCCGTTTGCTGGCGTATATCAAAAATTGTTAAGAGTAGAATAAATTTGCGCATTGCGGCGCAAAAGTATAGCGCATACGAAACGGTAAATTTAGCCGAGTGGCCAAAAATCAAAACGGCTAAAATAGGCGAAATCCGCCTATTTTTTACCGAAAAAGTCGCCCGCGATCCTAAAAATATCATCTACGATCGAGCCGTCTTTGTTCTGATCCAAAAACTGCGTAAGCATCGACATCATGGAGCCGTTGTCTGCGGAGTCTTGCAAATTTGAAGCTTTTAGCTGATTGTTTAGCATGCCTGCTATCATCGGCGCGATCATCGGTAGCAGAGTCTTGATGGAGTCCGCGCTGATGCCTAGTTGCGAACCCACGTCGCTAGCTAGGGCGTTACTGTTTTCTTTTGAGCCAGTTAGCACGCCTAGTAGCTCGTTACCTTCGGCGACGCTGATGTTTTGCGGGGCGTTGGCCATCTCGCCAAGGTTTGAGCGGCGTATCATCTCGAGAAAATTTGACGAATCCGCGTCTGATCTAAAATTTTCGTTGACTCTTTGCATAAAAATCGGCGCGATCTTAGAAATCACGGCCTCTACGTCGTTTGTGCCCAGCCCGCTTTTTTGCGACATCGCGTCTATCATACCGCCGGAATTGCCTAAAAGTAGCTTTAGTATATCCATTTTTATCCTTTTGATTTTTTTGCGAGTTTTAAAATTTGACCGCCGCTTGTTTGGGTTTAACGAGGCGGCGGCCGACAAGCCTAGCAGCGGCTTATTTGTAGTTTTTGATCGCCGCGTCTAGGATCTCTTTTGCGGCGTTTGCATCTTTAAATTCTTTAACCTTGACCCATTTGTTAGGCTCTAAAATTTTATAAGTTTCAAAGAAGTTTTTGATCTTGTTTAGAGTGGCCTCAGGCAGGTCTTTGTAGCTCTTGATCCCGTCAAATCTCGGGTCGATCTTGGTAACCGGTACGGCTAGTAGCTTCTCGTCCATACCCGCTTCATCCTCCATCACGAGCACGCCGATTAGGCGGCACGGGATCACGCTACCTGCTTGTAGCGGATATTCGTTTAGCACCAAGATATCGGCAGGATCGCCGTCTGCTGCGAGCGTGTTTGGCACGAAGCCGTAGTTTGCCGGGTAGAACATCGCCGAGTAGAGTACGCGATCGATCACGACCGCGCCGCTATCTTTGTCGATCTCGTATTTGATGTTCGAGCCGTATGGGATCTCGATCACGGCGTTGATTTTGTCCGGGTTTGAACCTGCTTTGATTTTTGAAACGTCCATTTTAATCCTTTGTAAAGCTCCTATCTCAAAGCGTTTTGTAGCAAAACGCTTTGAGATACTTGCCTTGAAATTTGAGTAAGAGATTATATAAAATCTCGGCTAAATTTGGAGTAAAACGAGAATCAAGGTAGGCCAAAATTTGGCTGGCATTACGGCGACAAATTTGAGATTAAAAAGTAAAATTTGTAAATTTTGAGGGAATTAAAATTTGGGGAAAATTTAAGGCGGCGAACCGCCCTAAAATTATTTTATTATTTCGATATTTTTTACGTCGATAGAGGTTTTAGTAAAGTCCTTGTCGACCTCGCCGTAGATGCGCACTGGCGTGTTTTCATCGACGGTTACGCCTCCCCAGTCCTTGTGGTCGATCTCGACTTCGATCGTGTCGCCGTTTTTATCGACGAACTGATAATGCTCGGGGCGAAACTCGGAGACGATCTTGCCCTCAAGTACGACGCGAGCGTCATCGGGTAGCGCTAGGGCTTGTTTTACCGTGCTTGCGCTCAAGGCGCCTTTGCCGACGAGGCCGCCTTGATTTGCCGTGCCTTGCGCATTTGAGCTAGAGCCCGTAAATCCACCCGCCGCAAACATAGCGCTTGCAAGAGCCGCTGATAAAACTATTTTCTTAAACATTACGTATCCTTTAAATTTGATGTGATTTTCGTGAAATCATAGTGCGGATTTTAATGATATTTCGTGAATTATTTGTTAATTTGTATTTATGGGAAGCTTAAATTTAGAGCCTGGCTTGAGGCTCTAAATTTAATATTTACAGGCTATTTACGAGGGCTTTGACGTCGGCCACGATAGGCTCGATCGCACGCTCGCCGTTTACGACGTGAATTAGGCCTTTTTCTTTGTAAAATTTGCGTATCGCCTCGATCGGCTCCAAATAAACCTTCATGCGGTTGTTGAAAACCTCGTTGTTGTCGTCGGCTCCGCGCGCTCGTCCTAGTACTCTCTCGCGTGCGACGGCTTCGCTAACGTCCACTTCGATCACGCCTTTTAACGCGATCTCGTTTTGCGCGGCTAGCACCTTATCTAGCTCGGTCATCTGCTCGACGCTACGCGGATAGCCGTCGATGATGACGTTTGATTTTTCCGAGCTTTTGATCGCTGAGACGATCGCGTTTACGACGACGTCAAGCGGGACCAGATTGCCTTTTGAGATGAAACCGTCGATTAGCTTGCCTAGCTCTGAGCCGCTGGCAACCTCTGCGCGTAGCAGATCGCCCGTTGAGAAGTGCGCAAATTTGGCGTCCTCTTGTGCGATTAATGACGCATCGGTGGTTTTGCCCGAACCCGGAGCGCCGATGATTAAAAATAGTTTTTTCATAAAATTTCCTTTAAAACGGCTTGTCTTTTTTGCTTATACTTCGTTGAATTTTAATTTTTAAGCTTGATGAACTATATGTTCTATCTGCGCTTAAAAATTAAAATCCGCCTTGTCTAAGCGAAAAATACTTTGCCTTCATTTTTGTTATAAAAAGTTAAAGCAGAAATATCGTACGACGATTTTAATGCTTTGCTTTTTCTTTCAATAAAAAATAAAATTAAATAAATTTGTAGCGGAAGTATCGCCAAGCTAGACTAGGCGGTTTTAAAATTTAAGCGTGCGCTAGGCGTATAGCCTGCGGAGCGCCAAATTTTAAAACCAACGATGTATAGCGCGGCGAGACGACGCTTTCAAGCTTACTTTTCTTTTTCTCGCAGCCTTAGCCCTAATTCTCTCAACTGCTCGCCGCTAGCTTCGCTAGGCGCTTTCGTTAGCGGGCACTGAGCGCGCTGAGTTTTAGGGAAGGCGATGACGTCGCGGATCGAGCTGGTTTTATTTACTAGCATATTTAGCCTGTCAAAGCCGATCGCGATACCGCCGTGCGGAGGCGCGCCAAAGCTTAATGCATCAAGCAAGAAGCCAAATTTCTCGCGTTGCTCAGCCTCGTCGATACCTAGCAGTTTAAATACCTTTTGCTGAACGTCGTTTTTGTGGATCCTCACGCTACCGCCGCCAAGCTCATAGCCGTTAAGCACGACGTCGTGAGCGACCGATAGGATGTCCTCGAGATCCGGCTCATCGATGTTTTTAGGCATGGTAAACGGATGGTGCATAGCCGAGTAGCTGCCGTCGTCGTTTTGCTCAAACATCGGGAAGTCAAGCACCCATAAAAACTCCATTTTGTTTTGGTCGATGATGCCCATTTGCTCGGCGAGGAAAATCCTAAATCGTCCCATGTAGTCAAGTACGACTTTTTTCTTGCCGGCGCCGAAAAATACGACGTCGCCGACTTTTAGCTCGCAGCGAGCCACGATCTCGTCGAGATCGCTCTGTTCGAAAAATTTGCAAAGCGGTCCTTTTAGTCCGTCCTCTTTCATCTGGAAGTAGCCAAGGCCCTGAGCGCCAAATTTGCGGACGAATTCCTCAAAGCGGTTCATCTCGCGCTTGCTAAAGATATTATCGCCGTTTGGCACTTTTAGCGCTTTGATGCGGTTTTTCTTAGGTTCGGTTGCGATTTTACTAAATATTTCATTGCTAGAGCGCGCGAAAATGTCGATAACGTCGATCATCTTTAGATCATAGCGCAGATCGGGCTTATCGCTGCCGTAGCTTTCTGTCGCTTCTTTGTAGCTCATGCGGCGGAAAGGGATTTGTATATCGTATCCGCAGGCGGCAAATACGTCTTTTAGCATATTTTCAGCCATATTTAGGATATCTTCTTGCTCGATGAAGCTCATCTCGATATCTATCTGCGTAAATTCAGGCTGTCTATCCGCGCGCAAGTCCTCGTCGCGGAAACATTTTGCGATCTGGAAATATTTATCAAAGCCAGAGCACATCAAAAGCTGTTTAAAAAGCTGCGGACTTTGCGGCAGGGCATAAAACTGGCCCGGATATACGCGGCTAGGCACTAGATAGTCTCT
>CAUQPE010000012.1:0-26725 GCA_963519915.1 uncultured Campylobacter sp.
AGCACAACCTTGCCAAGGTTGGGGTCGCGAGTTCGAATCTCGTTTCCCGCTCCATTTTTTTCTTACTATTTTTTCCCATTTTTTTATTTTCGTCAGATTTAGCGCTTTGGCCGATGTATTGCGTTTCAAACAGCAAAATAACGCTTGCGGACTTGGGCTGTACGGACAAAAACGACGAAATTTTAAATTTAGGCGAAAACAAAGCCGCAAAAATAAACTCGCGAGACTTAACTGAAATTTTAAAAAAACACGGCGTAGAGCTTGAGGACAAAAGCGGCGGAGAGACGATATTTGTAAAAAACTGCGACGCCTTAGCTCTCGTGCAGCGCGCGTTTTTGCAAGAGGTTACGAACGAGTTTAAGGGACTGCAATTCGTCAAATTTCCGCTTATCGAGCCTCAAAACGAACTTCCTAAAAACTTCCACGAATACAAATTCGATAAAATTTACGTAAATAAAATCAATCCAAAAGGCAGCTTTAGAGCCGGTTTCGTCGCACCAAACGGCTCGCAGCCAAGCGTATTTTTTAGATATGAAATAAACGCAAAAATGCCGGTTTTAAGGGCTACCAAGCCGCTTGCGACGCGCCAAATGCTAGGTATCGGCGACTTTGCAAAGGACTGGGTCGAGCTTGGCGAGTTTAGCCCCGACATGATGAGCGACGCGCCAAACGCGAGGCTAGCGGCCAAACAAAATATAAAAAGCGGCGAAGTCTTGCGGCTACGGCAATTTACCCCGCTACCGCTCATAAAAAAAGGCGAGCGCGTCAATGCCGTGCTTAGCGACGGGGCGCTCAGTATCATCGTCGAGGTCACGGCGCTAGAAAACGGCAATCTAGGCGAGACTATCAAAGTTAAAAATAACGACAAAAAGGTCTTTAGCGCGCAAATCGTCTCAAAAAAACAGGTGATGATAAGATGAAAATTTTTCTAGGTATCAGCGGAGCAAGCGGCGTAAATTTGGGGCTAAAGCTCGCCTGCGAGATAGCAAAAAGAAGCGAGCTATATCTGTGCGTGAGTAAAAATGCGATGAATGTGCTAGAAAAAGAGCTAAATTTTTCGGATATTTTTTATAAAAACGGTGCGACGGGTTTAAAATTTAACGCAAACCAAAATAGCGCCAAATTTGACAAAGATCGCGAAGACGCAAAATTTGCAAATTTTGGCTCCGCCCAAGGAGAGCTAGATTTTGGAGGCGGAGACGAAAGATCGCAAAACCAAAGCGTCAAATTTGCGGATAATACGCATGGTTTGAGCGATAACGGTTTAAAATTTGCCGGTTTAGATAACTACACTCTCGATGCAAACTGGCAAATTTGTAAATCAAATGGCGGCGAAAAAAACGCAAGCCCTAACGGTGAAATAGCAAGCAAATTTGACGACCGTAAATTTCAAAACCAATGCAGTATTGATAAAAACCGCATTCAAAAAGACGCCAAGCAGGATGAAATTTATCAAATTTGGCAAGATTTGCAAAATCTCGCCGCCATCCACGATGACTCTGATCTCGCCGCAGCTCCGAGCTCCGGCTCGTTCGGCATAGACGCTACTATCGTAGCGCCCTGCTCTATCAACACCCTAGCCAAAATCCACGCAGGCTTTGCCGACACGCTTATAACTCGCGCCGCCGCAGTCGCGCTAAAGGAGCGAAAGAGGCTGGTTTTGGGCGTTAGAGAGATGCCGTTTTCTACGCTAGCGCTCGAGCATGCGGCGAAGCTCTCCGCTCTTGGCGCCGTTATCGCGCCGCCTGTTTTGGGATATTATTCGGCTCAAAACAGCCTTGAAGATATGGAAAATTTTATCATCGGCAAGTGGCTTGACCTACTAGACATCAAACACCGAATTTATCAAAGATGGTCGTAGGCACGCAGCTAAAAATCAATATTTATCGTTAAATTTGACGTAATTTGCTTAATCCATCTAAAATATATGCCGCCTAGCTTTAACCGGTCTGTATTTAATCTTATATAAATATCGTTTTTACTGCTTTAGACAACCTTAAAGCCATGCATTTTAATACGTAAAAATAGTTGCGCCGTCTGCACTGCTAGGTGTCGTTATCTTAAATAGCCGCAATATTTTGCGCCTTTACCACCATATTTTTTAAATTTTAAGCGCCCAAAATCGCTCAAAAAGCCGTATTTTAGGCAAAAAACTGTAGAATCAAGCCCAAAAATATCCTAAGGTTAAAAATGAAATCCTGTATCTATCCCGGCACCTTCGATCCCGTCACAAACGGCCATCTAGACGTCATCAAACGCGCGATAAAGATCTTTGACGAGGTCGTCGTCGCAGTAGCGGCCAGCGAGAGCAAAAAACCGCTTTTTAGCTTGCAAGAGCGCGTCAAAATGGCTAAAATTTCAACCGCAAATCTAAAAAACGTCGAGGTCGTCGGGTTTGATAACTTACTCGTGGATTTTGCCAAGAGCCGAAGTATAAACGTCGTTATACGCGGCCTTCGCGCGGTCAGCGACTTTGAGTACGAGCTGCAAATCGGCTATGCAAACGCCGCACTTTGGGATGAGCTTGAGACCGTTTATCTGATGCCAAGCCTCCAAAACGCCTTCATATCAAGCTCGATCGTTCGCTCGGTTTTAAGCCACGGCGGAGACGTTAGCAAGCTGGTTCCAAACGAAATTTTAAAAAATTTAAAGGCGGCTCGCGACTAAATAAAACCCATTAACGCGGTAAAATTTGATATTTTTAGACGGTTTAGGTATAAATTTATGCAGGTTTTGCGTTAAAGCTATTTTTGACGCATTATTTAATGTATTTTAAATTAAAATAAAAGCTTAAGGTATAAGGTAGCGCAAAAGCCGCTAAAGATTTGCTTTGGGGGTCGGGTTGTAAATTTAGCAACAAACGCGAGTGTATCGCTTTGCGCTTTGGATAGTAAAAGGCTAATAGCGATTAAATTTATAGCAACGAAAATAGCTAAACTAATTAAAATTTGGAGACAAAATGACTGAGCAAATGAGTGAAATAAAAAATCTACGCAGGCTTTTTGAAAACGCAAGTAATGACTATTTAGCCCTAAAAAACAAGGCTGAGGCGCAGGTCGTAAACAGGCGCTGGGCGTCTACTAGCTATATAAATTTAGAGCCGTTTTACTTTGAGCTTCACGGTTTTTCAAGGGGTAAAATTTTAAAAGAGTCGCCCAAAAATCTAGCAGATACGTAGGACTACGGATTTGACGCACAGGAGCGGGTGGTTTTGGTAAAGCAATAACGCGGACGAAGAGCGATTTTACGAGGATTTTTATTTTTACGGACAAGACGAGGTTTTGGGCTATAGATTTGATTATTACGACAAAAAATGCGTGAGCGTACAAAGATATGTTTATGAAGGCGGTTTGTTAGTTAATATTTATTCTACATTTATAGATAACGGATACTGGATTGAAAATTTTGTTTACTCAAATGCTAAACTAGCGCAAAAGCAGTGGCGCGGCATAGACCGGCTCGGAGCAAAAATAGACCGCGACTATTTTTATGAGTACGACGAACTAGGCGAGCTAGATTCGATAACTTTGGAGGGAGGCTACGTCTGCTATAAAAAACCGGATAAAAAAACGAGCTACAAAAAGCTATACGAACTAGCCGCGCAAAGGCTACTGTCCGCGCTAAAAGAGACGATCAAAATGCACGCGCCGAGCCAAAAACTTTACTGCATAAATTTAGCTTACGACGGCGAGGTTTCGTTGCCGCCTATTATCGGTTTTGGTACGCAAAAACAGCGCGAGGAGCTTTGGCGAGAGGATAAAAGCCTAATCATCTGGAACGTCGCTGATTACGAATTTAGCGCCGAGATAAACGAGGATGACGAAACGGCGAAAATCTTTGACCTTTTTAATCAAGAAACGCAGCTAAACGATAAATATTTGCAGGCTAAAAAGCTAATTTTAGAGTGCGCAAAGCAGCTAAAAACAGATATTTGCGAGCTTGAAATAGATGCGACGCCAGATTTTGTTATCGTAGCTAGCTATCATGATTTAGGTGATTTGCGGAAAAATTTTAAGGCGATAAACCCCGAACTAATCAACGAATATAAAGGTTTGATTTAAAATTATATTTAAAATATTTTTGCGCTTTGTTAAAATTTAGCGCAAAAATCTTGCGGCGTTTTTATGCGGTAGAAACAAAATCACCAGGTCTGGTTAATGTTACACGCTTTAAAAGCCGCTATTTAGCTATAAATTTGTAAAATACCGCTCAAATTTAAAGGCGAAAAATGTACGTGATTTTTGAAGGTATCGACGGCGCGGGCAAAAGCACGCAGATAGCGCGGCTGGCGGCTATTTTCCCGCAAGCGATCGTGACTAAGGAGCCCGGCGGTACGAAGCTTGGCGAAAATTTGCGCGAGATATTACTAAAAGAAAACGATCTGGATAAAAGGGCCGAAATTTTGCTATTTTTGGCCGATAGAGCCGAGCATTTCGGTAAAATAATAAAACCGAACTTAGATAAAATGATTTTGAGCGACAGGGGCTTCGTCTCGGGCATGGCCTACGCACTGGCGGGCGGAAATTTTAGCTTTGAGGAGCTTTTAAGCTTAAATAAATTTGCCCTACAAGGAAATTTTCCGCAAAAAATAGTATTTTTTAAAGCGGACGAAAGCACGTTAAGATCGCGCCTAGGCTCGCGCGCGCAGATGGACGGCATAGAGGCTAGAGGTTTTGAGTATCTACTAAGAGTGCAGGATGCGATGGAAGAAATTTTGCAAAAACTAGACGTCCGCTACGTCACGATAGACGCCGCTTGGGACGAAGAAAAAATAACGAATTTGATAAAGGAGTTTATAAATGATTAGCGCATTAAGGGGGATGAAGGACGTTTTGCCGCCGCAGTCGGGACTTTACGAGAGGATAATCAAAATCTGCGAAGAGGTCGCGAAAAACTACGGATACGAGTTTGTGCTAGCTCCGCACCTGGAGCAAACGGCGCTTTTTCGCCGCAGCGTCGGGGAGAGCAGCGACATCGTGGGTAAGGAGATGTATCAGTTTGAGGACAAGGGCGGCAACGACGTTTGCCTGCGCCCTGAGGGTACGGCCGGTGTCGTGCGCGCATTTATCGAGGCTAAATTTGACCGCGCGGGTGGCGTGAGAAGGTATTTTTACCACGGTTCGATGTTTCGCTACGAACGCCCGCAAAAAGGACGTTTGCGTGAGTTTCATCAGTTTGGTTGCGAGTGCTTCAATGAACCTAGCGTTTATGAGGATGCGAGCGTTATTTTGATGATAAACGAGATTTTCTCTCGCCTTGGTATCAAAACCAAGCTACTTATAAATTCGCTCGGAGACGCCGCTAGCATGGGCGCCTACCGCAAAAAGTTGGTTAAATTTTTAGACGAGCACGAGGGGCAAATTTGCGAGGACTGCAAGCGCAGAAAGCTGACAAATCCTATCCGCGTGCTAGACTGCAAGGTCGAAAGTTGTCAGAAAATCTATGAAAACGCACCGCTGATAATCGGTAGCCTAAACGACGAATGCGCAGGCGAGTTTAAAAAGCTGCAAGAAATTTTAAGCGGCAACGGCGTGGAATTTGAGATAGATCCTAAGCTCGTGCGCGGGCTTGATTATTACTGTAAAACGGCATTTGAGTTCGTTTCAAGCGAGATCGGCGCAAAGAGCGCAGTCGCGGGCGGCGGACGCTATGACAGACTAGTCGAGTACCTAGGCGGCAAGGCTAGCTACGGCGTGGGCTTTGCGATGGGTATCGAGCGCATAATGGAAATCCTAAGCGGCCGCGAGAACCAAAGCGCAAGAAGCGGCGTATATATCGGCGCGATGGATGCCGATGGGCTAGACGCTATCTATAAAATAGCGATAAATTTAAGAAAAAGCCTCCCGGTTCTCGTGAGCTACGAGCCTAAAAAACTGCAAAAGCACCTAAATGCCGCAGATAACGCTAATGCTAGGATTTGCCTTTGCGTTGGCGAGGACGAGCTAAAATCGGGCAAAATTTGGCTAAAAGATCTGAGCGAGAAGGCTGAAAAAACGCTTGATTTAGCAGATCTGGAGACGGAGCTTAAAAGGATTTTAAATGTATGATTACGGTTTAAATTTATGGGGAAATAACAACTTCATCGTCGAAAACGGTAAAATTTGCGTCAATACCGGCTCAAAACCCGCCATCATCGACATCGTAAAAAGCATCAGGAGCGAAGGTTACCGAGGCCCGCTATTGCTGCGCTTCCCTCACCTCATACACAAGCAAATTTCGCAAATTTACAAAAGCTTTGAGAGCGCGAAAAACGAATTTGGCTACAAAGGCAGCTTTAACGCCGTCTATCCGCTAAAAGTAAATCAATATCCGGGCTTTGTTAAAAATCTAGTCCGTCACGGCCAAAAGTACGGCTACGGGCTGGAGGCCGGCTCAAAGGCCGAGCTGCTGCTAGTTATGGCGTATAACAATGAAGGCGCGCCGATCACCGTAAACGGCTTTAAAGATAAAGAGATGATAAACATCGGCTTTATCGCGGCCGAGATGGGGCACAACATCACGCTAACGATCGAAGGGTTAAACGAGCTTGAGGCTATCATCGCCATCGCAAAAGAGCGTTTCGCACCAAAGCCAAACATCGGTCTGCGCATCAGGCTGCACAGCTCAGGATCCGGTATCTGGGCTAAAAGCGGCGGCATAAACTCCAAATTTGGCCTAACCGCGACCGAGCTAATCGAAGCGGTAAATTTGCTAAAAGAGGCAAATTTGCTCGATCGCTTTAATATGATCCACTTTCACATCGGTTCGCAAATAACCGAAATCCACCCGCTAAAAAAGGCTCTAATCGAAGCCGGAAACATCTACGCCGAGCTGCGAAAAATGGGCGCGAAAAACCTAAAAGCCATAAATTTAGGCGGCGGCCTAGCCATAGAGTACTCACAGTTTAAGGAAAACTCGAGCCGAAACTATACGCTTAGCGAGTACGCCAACGACGTGGTCTATCTGCTAAAGACGATGGCGACGCAGCGAAACGAAGTGGAGCCAGATATCTTTATCGAGAGCGGTCGCTTCGTCTCGGCTTCGCACGCCGTGCTGGTCGCGCCCGTTTTGGAGCTCTTTAGCCAGGACTACACCGAGGAAAAGCTCGTACTAAAAAAGAAAAATCCTCAGCTAATCACCGAGCTAAACGACCTGCTAAGCACGATAAAACCGTCAAACGCGATAGAGTATCTGCACGATAGTATCGATCATATGGAGAGTATACTCACGCTATTTGATCTAGGCTACGTCGATCTGCAAGATCGCTCGAATGCTGAAATTTTAACCCACCTAATCATCAAAAAAGCGGCCAAGATCCTCGGCACCAAGCAGCATAACGCCGAGCTTTTAAAGCTGCAAGAGGAAGCACAGGAGCGCTATCTCGTAAACTTCTCGCTATTTCAGTCGTTGCCTGATTTTTGGGGCTTAAAGCAAAATTTCCCTATCATGCCGCTTGACCGCCTAGACGTGCGCCCTACCCGCTCGGCGTCGCTGTGGGATATCACCTGCGATTCTGATGGCGAAATAGGCTTTGACGACGAGGAAAATCCTCTGTTTTTACACGACGTAGACGTGGAAAAAGAGGAGTACTTTTTAGGATTTTTCCTGGTCGGAGCGTATCAGGAGGTGCTGGGTATGAAACACAATCTCTTTACCCACCCGACCGAAGCTACTATCGAGATAGACGCCGAGGGATTTAAGGTGTCGCACCTGCTAGAAAGCCAATCTATCCTTGATATCATGGAGGATCTGGACTACGACATCTACGAGATCCAGGACATCCTAAACGAGCGCATCGAAAAGTCAAAACTCGTAACCGACTCGCAGCGCAAGCAAATTTTAGGCGAAATGTATCTGTTTTTAAACGATAACGGCTATCTAAAAACTATATCTTAAATTTAAAAAGGAACAAAAATGCTATCAAAAAGAGTTCAGGTGCTAGGCGAGAGTCTAACTATCGAGATCAGCACTAAGGCAAAAGAGATGAAAGCCCGCGGCGAGGACGTGATCAGTTTCGGCGCGGGCGAACCGGACTTCGACACGCCCGAGATCATCAAAAACGAGGTAAAATCCGCCCTAGATAAGGGCTGCGGCAAATATACAGCCGTAGCGGGTACGCCGGAGGTTAGAGAGGCGGTCGCCGCAAAGCTAAAGCGCGACAACGGCCTAAACTACGCGCCAAATCAAATCATCACCAACGTCGGCGCCAAGCACTCGCTTTTTAACGTATTTCAGGCGCTAATCGATGAGGGCGACGAGGTCATCGTGCCAAGCCCATACTGGGTGAGCTACCCGGAGATGGTCAAATTTAGCGGCGGAAAGCCCGTTTTTATCGAAACTAGCGAAAAAACGGGCTTTAAAATCACGCCCGAACAGCTAAAGGCGGCGATCACTCCTAGAACTAAAATTTTAACGCTAAACAGCCCTTGCAACCCGACGGGCGCGATATATAGCCGCAAAGAGCTAGAGGCGCTAGGCGAAGTGCTAAAAGGCACGAAAATCATCGTAGCTAGCGACGAAATGTACGAAAAGCTAAACTACGATGGCGAATTCGTCGCGACTGCGGCCGTGAGCGAGGATATGTTTAACCGCACGATCACGATAAACGGCCTAAGTAAGTGCGGCGCGATGCCTGGCTGGAGATTTGGCTACATGGCTAGCCCGTTTAAGGAGCTAAACGCCGCGGTAAACAAGCTACAAAGCCAAAGCACGAGCAACATAAACTCCCTAACGCAAGCCGGCGCCATCCCTGCGCTGCTGGGCAAGGCGGACGAAGATATCGCGTATATGAAGGGCGAGTTTAAAAAGCGCCGCGACCTAGGCGTTGAGATGATAAACGCGATACCTGGCCTTAGCGTGCTTAAGCCAGACGGCGCGTTTTATCTTTTTATAAACTGCTCCGCAGTAGAGCCTGATAGCATGAAATTTTGCAAAGAGCTGCTAGAAAAGGCGAAGGTTGCCGTGGTGCCTGGCGTGGGATTTGGTATGGACGGATACTTTAGGCTTTCTTTTGCGACCGATCTAGATAGTATCAAAAAAGGTATCGAGAGGATCGGCGAATTCGTAAAAAGCTATAAAAGATAATTAAAATTTGACTCAAATTTGACGCGGCGAGTAAATTTGCGGCGTCAAATTTAGATTTTTTCACTTCTGCTAAATTTGACCCTCCCCTTCATCTCAAATTTTCTCGCGTTAAAATTTAAGCCGCCTAGGCAAGATTAAAAGCTGTGCCGATAAAAACATTTACCGAAAAATTATTTGAGAAAATCAAAGCGGCAAAAATAAAATATGAAAAACGTCATTGGCCGTAAATAACGGCTTTATGTATTGCGACGTGAATTCAAAAACAACACCGGAGAATACAGAGGATTTCGCAAATCTTACGTGAAGCTGCGCGCGATCGTTCGGATAGAAAATCACTGGACTACGGAAAACAATGCAGGAGATTTAACTGATTTTAAAGATGATATTTGTGGTAAGAACTGCAAAAGTGAGTTTTTTAAACACGAATTTTCGGCATTTTGCAAGCGAATAAAATTTACAAACTTTCATCCAAATATTCAAATTTTTGCTCCACATTCATCATCACTTCGCAGTCGCAGTATCCACCCTGCTCTTCGAGCCACGCAAGCACGCTCAAAACGTCTTTTACGCCCAAATTTGAGAGAATTTGCTCGGTGAGTTTTAGGCTGTGATCGCAGCCGTGCGCGTGAAGCTCGGCATCCAAAATCTCAAAAAGCTGTATAAATTTATCCTCTGACATAGGCAAATTTTGCCTAAATTCGGCCAGTTCTTTTTCTTTTATGGCTTTTAAAATTTCTTTTCTTTTGCTTTTTTCTGTGGATTTTGCGTTCAAATTTACGCCTTTGATAGTCAAATTTGACGGCGATTATGAAAAGCCGTCAAATTTCTAGTTCTTTTTAAAAAACCTAGCGATCTTAGCTTGCAGTTTGAAAAAGTCGGCTAGCTCCATTATCGGATATGCGCCCGCGTATTTTTTGCCGCCGGCGATATCTTTTGACACGCCGCCGCGCGCCGCTATCTGGGCAAAGTCGCCGACTTTTAAATGTCCCGCCGAGCCGCTTTGTCCGCCCATCACGACGTTGCGTCCAAGCTTGGTCGAGCCTGCTAGCCCCACTTGCGAGACTAGTATCGAGCCGTAGCCTATCTCGCAGTTGTGGCCGATTTGCACGAGGTTGTCGAGCTTAGCGTATGCTTTTACGACCGTGCTTTCAAACACGCCGCGGTCTATCGTCGTGCACGCGCCGACCTCGACGAAGTCCTCTAAAACGACGTTGCCGTTGTGGTAAATTTTCACGTGTTCGCCAGTTTTCGTGTGCGCGTAGCCAAAGCCGTCGCTACCGATGACGGCGTTTGCGTTGATGCGGCAACCGTTGCCGATAACGGTGTCGTTATAGATGACGACGTTTGGGTGGATGACGCAGTTTGCGCCGATTTTTACGTTATCGCCGACATAGGCGCCCGCCATCACGAGCGTGTTATCCCCGATCGCGGCGCCAGAGCCCACGTAGACGTTTGGCATTATCTTTGCGCTTGGCGAAATTTGAGCGGGTTTTGGCTGGGAAGCCAGAAGCTCTCTAGCAAAATATTCGCTCAAAATAGCAAAAGCAAGGTGCGGGTTTTCTACCACTACCGCCCTATTTTGCGCGCCGACGAGTTCTTTTAAATTTGACGCGACTAAAATCGCGCCTGCCTTTGAGCCCTCGATAAATTTAGCATTTTTCTCGCTATCGCAGTAACCAAGCTCGCTAGCCCCAGCGTTTGAGAGCGAATTTAGAGCCGTGATCTCTAGCTCCTCGCCGCTAAACTCAAGCCCCAAAATTTTATAAATTTCGCTTAGTTTCATTATAGATCCATTAGCACAGAGCCGCCGCGCACGACGTCTGTGGGGTTAAATTTTTTGATAGCTTTGAGGAAATTTTCTATCCTGCTCGCGTCGTCGCTAACCATGACGACGATGTAGTTTTCGTTGGTGTTGGCTACGATGCCGTTGTAGGCCTTTAGTATCGCGTCCAGCCCGCCGAAATTTTCGCTAAGCGGGATTTTAACGAGCGCCATCTCTTTTTCGACGAATTCGCCGCTTTCGATAACTTTGTAGGTCGGTATTAGCTTGTGTAGCTGCTTTACGATCTGCTCGAGCACGCGCTCGTCGCCGCTGGTGACGATGCTGATACGAGAAAGCTCGGTGCCCGGGATCGGTGCTACCGTGAGCGTGTCGATGTTGTATCCGCGCCCCGCAAAAAGCCCGGAAATGCGCGATAAAACGCCGTGCTCGTTTAGCACGATGACTGAAATCACTCTTCTTATGCTCATTTTTATTCCTTGCTTTTTAAGATCATATTGTATATCGCAGCGCCCGCAGGAACCATCGGCAGCACATCCTCAAATCTATCCACGCGTACGTCTAGCACCGCCGTTTTGCCGCAGGCTATCGCCTCTTTTAGCGCTGAGCGAAACTCGTCCTTCGTGCGGCATACGAAGCCCGCTCCGCCAAAGCCCTCTGCGATCTTTGCAAAATCAGGCTGCAGGCTAAGGTCGGTCGAGGAGTAGCGCTCGCCGTAGAAAAATGTCTGCCACTGGCGCACCATGCCTAGGAAATTGTTATTTAAGATGATGTTGATGACGGGCTTATCTATCTCGGTGGCGGTCATCAGCTCTTGGATGTTCATTAGGATCGAGCCGTCGCCGGTGAAATTTACGACGATATCTTCAGGCTTTGCTATCTTTGCTCCGACTGCTGCGGGTAGGCCGTATCCCATAGTCCCCTGGCCTCCGCTAGTTATCAGCTGGCGCGGCCTATCAAACGGATAAAACTGCGCGACCCACATCTGATGCTGACCGACGTCGGTGGCGATCACGGCGTCTTTGCCCGATTGCTTTAAAATTTTAGCCGTTTCGCGCACGACCCACTGCGGTTTTATGATCTCGTCGCTATCTTTGTAATCCAGCGGATTTAGCGCGTCGTAGCGAGCCAATATCTCGCGCCACGAGGTCAAATTTTGCTCGTTTACGGTTACTTTTTCCACCATCTCTTCTAGGACGCAGTTTAGATCGCCCACGATCGGGAAGTGCGCGTTTACGATCTTTGAGATCGAGCTAGGGTCGATATCGACGTGGATGATTTTGGCGTGTTTGGCAAATTCGCTGAGCTTGCCCGTCACGCGGTCGTCAAATCGCACGCCAAGCGCGATGATTAGATCGGTTTCGCTCATCGCCATATTTGCCGCGTAGCTACCGTGCATGCCGACCATCGAGAGTAGATTTTTATCCTCGTGCGCTAGGACGCCAAGCCCCATCAGCGTTTCGACCGCCGGGATGCCCGTCTTTGCGCTAAATTTACGCACGAGCTCGCTAGCGTTCGCCGCTACGACGCCGCCGCCCAGATATAGTAGCGGGCGTTTAGCCTCGGCAATGACTTCAAGCGCCTTTTTGATCTGCTTTGCGTTGCCTTTATAGGTAGGTTTGTATGTCGGCATCTTTATCTCGGTCGGGTAATCAAAATCCCCCACGGCCGCGGTTATATCCTTTGGGATATCGACGTGAACGGGCCCAGGACGTCCCGAGCGAGCGATATAAAAGGCCTCTTTTAGGATGCGCGGCAACTCCTCGATACTGCGCACGAGGTAGTTGTGCTTCACGCACGGGCGAGAGATACCCACGGCATCGATCTCCTGAAAGGCGTCCGTGCCGATAAGCGAGGTCGGAACCTGGCCGCTGATTAATATAAGCGGAATGCTATCCGAGTATGCGGTGGCTAGACCAGTGACCGCGTTTGTAAAGCCCGGGCCGCTCGTTACAAACGCCACTCCGACCTTGCCGCTAGCGCGCGCGTAGCCGTCTGCGGCGTGCACGGCGGCTTGCTCGTGACGCGTCAAAACGTGCTTGAAATAACTCTGCTTATACGTCTCGTCGTAGATGTTTAGCGCTGCGCCGCCGGGGTAACCGAAAACCGTCTCTACGCCCTCTTCGCGCAAGGCTTCCATCACCATGCGCGAGCCAGAAATGCCTTTTATCATCTGTATCGCCTATTGATAAATTTGACCCCGATTATACAGCTTTAAGGTTTAAAAACGCGTAAAATCGGGCTTAGAATTTGGGCCGTGCTTTGAAAAGGCTTAAATTTGAGTAAATTTATGAGCGAAATTTAGAGGGATTCAAATTTGGATAATTTTTTAAATTTTACGCGCCTAGACCTGTATCTTTACGATGCTAAATTTGACGTTATAAATTATGATTTTTTTGCACAAAAGAGGGAAGGGTCTTGAATTGCGCTTATAGCCTCTAGCAGAGCAAAAAGCTCACTTTTGAGTCTACTTTTCTCTTTTTCTTTGGGAGAGGAAGGGGTTCTACTTACGAAGCGTCGCGGATTTTAAATTTGCATTTTCAAGGTACGGGTCTCGGTGAGTAAAATTTAAAGCCGAAATTTGCAAATTTGACTTCAAGTTTGAATAGGAAAACCAAGGCGAAGTATTTTGAGATGGATTTGAATGTTGTGCGGAAATTTTCGTCCCAAGACTAGACATATAGTCTGTCGCAGGGCGAAAATTTCAAACTCATTCAAAGACACTCAAAAGACAAGCCATCTAGCCAAGCATAAAAAAGCTTAAAAGGGCCAGATCGCCTCCATAAGCTTCGTCCCCCACGGCTTCCTCGTTGCCCTATCCACGTCGCCTTCGGTTTTATATAGGATCTTGGCGTCGGCGATGTAGCGCGAGTCGATCTCGTTGGCGTTTGAGATGTCGTACGGACGGATCACGCCGCTAAGCTGCATGATCTGCTTTTCGCCGTTTATGAGCAGCTCGCGCGAGCCTTCGATAAAGTAGTTGCCGTTTTCTAGCACCTTTATGATGCGCGCTGAAATCGTAGTAGTAAAGGCCTCTGCGCGCACGCTAGATCCCGCACCCGTAAATTCGTTTTTATTGCCCGCGCTAAAGCCGATGTCGCCGGCTTTGTTTAGTTGAGTAGCTAGCGTAGATAGCGGCGCGGAGCCCGCGGTAAATATCCCTCCGCCAAGGCTTATCGTGCTATTTTTACTCGTGTCGTGCTTGCCGCTGGAGCTTTGGTTGGCACGCTCGCTGATGACGACGGTTACGATATCGTTTACGTTCATCGCCTTGCGGTCGGCAAAAAGCGGGTTGTCGCCGCGACCGAAAAGGCTGCCCGCGTTTGGTTGGTTATTGACCTGCTTGGCGGGAAGCTGCTCGACGTAAACGGGCGGTTTCATATCTATGCGAGGGTCGGCGCTAGGTAAACACCCGCTCAAAAACGTTGCTGCAAGGGCGCAAAAGTAAATATTTTTTCTCACGCTTTACCTTAAAGTGAAAATTTTACGATAAAATAAGCAAATCAAGTTCCAAAAGGAAAATTATGGCTGATTCTATCCTTGCGCTTGGCGCGAATTTTCAAGAAATTTACGAAATTATATCAACAAAATTTAAAAATGTAGCCGTTTTTGATCCCGTCAACGATTTTTACGGACTAGAAAATACCCGGAAAGCTTTTGAAAACGGTAATGAGCGAGAGTTTTTTAAAAGCGCGGTAGATGAGTTTGACCGTCTAGCTAAAAGCGCTGATTTCGTACTGGTTAAACCAGCGCAAAGCATCGCAAATATCGGTGAAATAGAGTTAAATTTACAAATCGCTAAAAATTTAAACGTTCCGGTTTTTTGCCGAGAAAATTTGAGCTTTTTTACGCGAAACTCAAAGCTAATCGTAAGCGGAAATTTGGATGAAATTTTAAACGCAAAGCAAGATATCATCACGCCTTTGCGCTTCGAAAATTCGCTCTTTAAACTCGCCGCAAAAGATAAAAAAACCGTCGTTTTGCCCGAAAGCGAAGACGAGCGGATACTAAGAGCGAGCGAAATCTTACTAAAAAGCGGCGCGGTAAATTTGATCCTTTTGGGCGACGAAAACGAAGTCAAATTTGAAGCAAAAAATCTCGGGGTAAATTTAAGCGGCGCGAGATTTATAAATTTAGAAAAAAACGAGTACTCAGATCGCCTAACCGCCGCGCTTTTTGAAGCTCGCAAAAGTAAGGGCGTAAGCCTAGAGCAAGCCCGCGAACTCGTGCGAGATAGGACGTACTTTGCCACGATGCTAGTGCAAGAAGGCTTAGCCGATGCCATGGTGAGCGGCGCAAACACGACCACGGCGCACACCATCCGCCCAGCTCTTCAGATCATCAAAACGCTCCCAAATAGCCCGCTGGTTTCAAGCTCGTTTATAATGTGCTTTGACGAGGAGATCCTGATCTACGCCGACTGCGCGATAAATCCAAATCCGGATGCCCAGCAACTAGCGCAAATCGCTCTAGCCTCGGCTGATACGGCGCGCGCTTTTGGACTAGAACCACGAGTAGCGATGCTAAGCTACTCTAGCGGAGATAGCGGCAGCGGTGCTGATATCGATCTGGTTAGAAGCGCTGGCGAGATAGCGCACGATCTAGCCCCCGCCCTAAAAATCGAAGCTCCCGTACAGTACGATGCGGCCATAGATCCGGCTGTAGCGCGCAAAAAGCTACCAAACAGCGACGTAGCGGGTCGCGCGAACGTTTTTATATTTCCAAATTTAAACGCAGGCAATATCGGCTATAAAATCGCGCAACGAAGCGCAAACTGCGTCGCCGTCGGACCGATCTTGCAAGGTCTAAAAAAACCCGTAAACGACCTAAGTCGCGGATGCGGCGTGGGAGACGTCGTAAATACGGTCCTAATAAGCGCGATACAAGCCGCAAACGAAGGAGAAAAATAGTGAAAATTTTGGTTTTAAACTCAGGTAGCTCGTCGGTTAAATTTCAGCTTTTTGATATGAGCGACAACCGCGTCATCGCTAGCGGCCTAGTCGAAAAGATCGGCGAAGCAAGCTCCTACGCCAAGCTAAAAGACGTTATCGCGGATAAAATTTACGAGGAGCGCGCTCCGCTAAAGGATCACCACGAGGGGCTTGAGGCGATGAGGCGGCTGTTTGCTAGCTCAAATATCCTGCATGATTTTAGCGAGCTAGACGGCATCGGACACCGCATCGTGCACGGCGGCGAGAGCTTTAGCGACTCGGCTCTAGTTACGCCTGACGTGATCGCCAAAATCGAGCAAAACTCCGTCCTAGCGCCGCTTCACAACCCGGGCCACCTAGCGGGCATAAGAAACGCCATGCAAGAGAGTGGTAAAAAGGTGCCTCACGTCGTCGTTTTTGATACCGTGTTTCATCAAACTATCCCAGAGTACGCCTACCGCTACGCCCTGCCATTTGATCTTTGCAAGAGGTTACACATCCGCAGATACGGCTTTCACGGCACCTCGCACCACTACGTGACCAAAAAAGCCGCCGAGTATCTGGGCGTACCGTACGAGAAATTTAACGCTATCTCGCTGCATCTAGGTAACGGAGCCTCCGCCTGCGCCGTGCAAGGGGGCAAAAGCGTCGATACCTCGATGGGCCTAAGTCCGCTAGAAGGCCTGATAATGGGCACTAGAAGCGGCGACATGGATCCTGCGGTGCTTACTTATCTTTTAAATTTAGGCGAGCTCACGGCTGAGGGCATAGACGCGTTTTTAAACAAAAAAAGCGGACTGCTAGGCATCTGCGGCTCAAACGACATGCGCGAAGTGGTCGTTAAGATGCAAGGCGGCGACGAGCGCGCGCACCTAGCCTTTGAGATGTTTTGTTACCGTATAAAAAAATATATCGGCGCGTATTACGCTGTTTTGGGCCGAGTGGATGCGGTCGTTTTCACCGGCGGTATCGGCGAAAACGCCCCGTATAGCCGCGAGAAAATCTGCAACGATCTCACGCACATGGGTATCAGGATCGATCATGAGTTAAATTTTGCCGCAAGCGGCGGTATACGCGATCTAAGTGCCCCCGACGCGGCGGTAAAAACTCTCGTCGTGCCGACTAACGAGGAGCTAGAAATCGCGCTAGAAACAAAGCGAGTGATAGAAAATCTCTAAATTTGACCGCTCAAATTTAAGCTTTTGTCTGCGTGACCTGCGCGGGAATAAGCTTTCGACGGGTCGCTTTGATTTAGCGAGCTTTTCGACCTGCAAATTTGACGAGTCGCACCAAGGCTCGGTCAAATTTGATCTCAAATTTACGCTGAGTTAAATTTGACTCCAAACCCATCAAATTTTAAAATCCCTCTCTCAAATTTACTCTCCAGATTTACTTTATTTTAAGCCGCGCTCGGTCAAAATTTACGTAAATTTTAATCAAAAGCGACCAAATGACCCTTTCGCAAGCATTTTTATTAACCGTAAAAAAACAAAAAGAGTGCCGAACTAGAGTCGCAGTATCTCCGATAAACGTTATTTTGGGCGTCGGCGTCATAACGCTGTTTCTTATCTTCGGAAATAGATTCGATAGCGATCAGCTCTCGTCATTTGGCTTTATGATGGTGTTTTTGCTTGTTTTTTCTCGTTATCTTTTTAAAATACTTAACTACATCGAAAAAGTAGAAAAAGCAAAAGAGGAATACAACGAATTTTACAAAGAAGTTTTCGTCCGCGCGCTCATCGGTGAGATCGACGAGAGCTTTACGTATAGCGCTTACGGCGGCATCTCGCAGAGCGAATTTAACGCGGCGGGGATTTATAGACCGAGCACGTTTTATAGCGAGGATAGCGTGCGCGGCGTATATAAAAGCGTCAAATTTAGCCTGTGTGAGGTAATCAGCCACGAGCGCGAATATCCGCGGATAAATAACAAATACGTCGCCGCATTTATCCTGCTAAAATACGCGTTTGATAAGTATTCAGACTTTAAAGGCAGCGTGCTAAAGTGCGAGTTTAATAAGAAATTTAACGGCAAAACGGTTGCCGTTAGCAAGGATTTTAATACTAAATTTTTAGGCGAAAAAGAGTTGCTCGACGACGTCAAATTTAATGAAAATTTTAGAGTTTTTACGACGGATAAGGTGGAGGCGAGGTATCTGCTCACGCCTGCGTTTATGGGCAAGCTAAATATACTAAAAGCCTACAAAAACACGCTAAAATCGCCAAGTGCAGCCTTTATGGATAACAAATTTTATCTATTTTGCTTTAGTAGGAGAAATTTTTTTGAGGGGCGGCTTTTTAATAAACTAGACATCGCCGAGGCTCGCCGCGAGCAAAGATACGTGAGGCAGATGCTTAGCGTCATCGACGAGCTAAATTTGAGTTTAGATATTTATCGGTAAAATTTGCCGTCAAATTTGCGCTGGCTGTCTCAAATTTACTCTAAATTTGACGCCGTCCGCGACAAATTTTATGCCACTTTAAATTTACCGCCAAGCGTCAAATTTAACGGCGACCCGGCTAGGCCCGAGCCGCCGCGTTAAATTTAGCCGATCTTACGGATATTTGCAGGTAGCGCCTGCCTTGCACAGGTGCCCACTAGCCAGTCGTTTAGGCTAAATTTACCCTTTCGCTTCGGATCTAGCAGGCCTAGTTTGTTGTGATTTACTCCTTTTTCCGCGCTACCTAGCCAAAAGGCCGGTTTGCCGTCGATAAAATACACTCTAGCGCCAAACTCATCGTGTCCAAAACCGTGCTCGAGGCTGATGACGCCGCTAGCAACGCCGTTTGTTACGAAGGCCTCGCCCGTTTGCGAGCCGTACGGCGTCGTGATCTTGACCTTATCGCCCGTCTTGATACTCTGCTCGCTTGCGATATCCTCGGCGATCCTGACGAAATTTTTCGGATGTATCGCGCGCAGCTTTGGACTAACTATCGTGTAGTAGTGCTGGATGTTTGATTTTCTCGAGCTTACGAGATATTTCCACTCTGATTTTGGGAAAAACTTTTCTAGCGGAGTGCCGTCGCTAGCCACCGCAAGAGCTAGAGTCGGAGTGCCCGGCATGTACTTGCCCGTGATAGAGTGTCTGTGTCCGCCAAGGGGCTCGTAGTAGATCGCAGCAGGCGTGGCGGCGGGTACTTTTACCGTCATTTTATCGCCCGCATACGCACTCTCGTAATCGTCAAATCTACCGCCCTTTGCCAGCACGTGCGCGACTTTTGCTTTTTCCTCGTCTTTTAAAAACGGCTCGAGCTTTTTCATAGTTTTTGAAATTTTGCTGAGCTTCAAGTCCTCTTTGTCGATGTCTTTTACGCCCGCTCCGTCAAAGGCCAAATTTGCCAGCGCCGCGGCGTAATACTGCTCTTTCGTATCCAGATCCATCGGTTTTCCGTCTTTATCCTTAAAGGCGCCCTTGCCAAATCCCTTTAGTCCGAGCCTTTTTGCCACCGTGATATAAAAGGCCTCCACGTCGATTACTGTACCGTCTGCGGCGCGGTCTTGCTTGGCGGCGACGGCCGGATAGCGCACGACGGAGGTTTTAGCTATCGTACCCCAAAGCGAGTTTGGAAGCGCCCAGTTTTCGAGATTTACTCCGTCTGGCACGATATAGTCGGCGTAGGCGTTAGTCTCGTTCATAAAGGCGTCGATACCGATGAAAAGCGGTAAATTTTTGCTATCTTTTAGCGTATCGAGTACCGCGACCTCGAGCCCCGCCTGTCCGTAGACGACGTTTGTCATATAGTTTATAAACGCTTTTACCTTGTACGGATAGCCTGCGGCGTGGCTAGTGAGCGTTTCGTTTACTAGCGGCATCGAGATAGGATACCACGGCTGCTGCGCAGGATAGCCGCTGCCGCCTGCCGCGACTTTACGCTTAAACTCAGAGCTCGTTTCGTAATACTTGCCCGAGCGGGATAAATTTAACCCGTTTGGCTTGTATGCGCCCTCGAAGCTATCCAGATCGTATCTACCTTTTAAAAACTCGTGCGTGCCCGCGCTTGCGTTTACGCTGCCGCCCTTGTAGCCGTAGGTGCCCATGAGCGTATTTAGGCAAAATATCGCGTACGTGCTCATCGCCGCTTGCGTGTGCATCATGCCGCCGTGGACGTTGGTGCTGACCTGCCTGCCGTTTTTGGTGAAATTTTCACATAGCCACAATATATCCTCCACGCTCACGCCGCAAATTTTAGAGTACTCCTTGAGGCTGTGTTTATAGGCTGACTCTTTTAGCAGTTGCATCGAGCTTTTGACCTCGACTTTTTTGCCGTTAATTAAAATTTTGCCCTTATAGTAGAGCTTAGCCGGCTCGTTTATCTTGTAGCTTTGGATTTTGCCGCTTTGAGAGCAGACCTGCCACTCGTCGCCAACAAGCGCAAATTTGCCGTAGTCTGGGTAGCCTTTTTGCGTGATGACTAGGTGGGTGGCGTTGCACCAGTGTATTTCGCCGGCTAGCTTTGCTTGCTCTAAATTTGGCTGCATGAGGTAGTTTGCCGCGTATTTTTCGTTTTCGATGATCCAGCGTATCATCGCCATAGCAAGCGCGGTGTCGGTGCCCGGTTTTATACCGATCCAGCGGCCTTTATCGGAGGCGGCGAATTTGACGGCGTTTGTTAGCGTCGGATCTACCACCGCATAGCTGAAGTCATCGTTTGTACTTCTTGCGTGGGCGACCATCTTGGCTTGCTTTTGGAACGGATTTCCGCCGTTTGCGGGAGAGGTGCCCCAGTAGATGGTAAATTTGGAGTTTTCGTAGTCGGGCTTAGTGTGAGCAAAGCCCTTTGCGTTGTGCGCGATCTTGCCGCCGACTCTAAAACCGCCGCCGCAGATACCGCCGTGCGAATAGTGATTTATAGTGCCGAAAGATTTTTTGATAAAGCGATCGACGATATCAGAGCGTCCGTCGTAGAGATAAAAGCTCAAAAGCTGGTTGCGCTTGGTGCCGTATTCCGGATTTGCCTCGTCGATGAGTTCGTCTGAGAGTATAGCCCTAAGCCCGTCCACGTGCCCCTCGCCGAAAAGATCTCCGCCCTCGACGACCTCCTCGATGAGCTGTTCGAAGCTGATCTTTTTCCACTTACCCTCGCCTCTTTTGCCCACTCGCTTTAGCGGCGATAAAATTCTAATAGGCGAAGCTATCATCTCGGGCAGTGCCGCGCCTCTAGCGCATACCGTGGCGCGCCGATCGTCCCCGCCGCTAGCCGTTGTTGCTAGCAACGCGTCGTTTATCGAGGTATCAAAGCTCGCCCAGTGCACGTTTGATAGCGGGTGATATGGGTTGCCCGTGCATCTTAGCACGCGGTCGGCTTTTTCGTCCACGTGCAGGCGTAGTCCGCATTTTGCCACGCAGCCGTGACACATAGAAAATACCACGCTATGTCCGTCGTTCATCGAAATTTTACCGTCTTTTACGCTAAATTCGGGCTGTAGCGAGCTGCCCTGCGGTTTATAGTCGTCTTTTATTTTTCCCGCGTCATCCGCTACCGCAGCGGTCGCGCCTACGGCCGAGATCATCGCCGCGTTTTTTAGAAATTCTCGTCTTTGCATTATTTTCTCCTTACAGCGCGATCTCTTCGCTCCAGCTGATCGCTTGTTTGTAGCCTTTTTTAGCCGCCAGTTCCTTATCGTTTTTAGCCAAAATTTCGCTCACGCCGTAGTAATAAACCTGCGGATGAGTATTTTTCGGACTATCTAGCACCATCGTCTCGTGAGCGGCTAAAAATTTTCTGATATTTGAGTTTTCGTCGTTTAGATCGCCTATTATGCGGCTTCCGCCCACACAAGTCTCCACGCACGCAGGCAGCAATCCCTCGCGCAGTCTGTGATCGCAGAAGGTGCATTTATCGACTTTGTAGGTCTGCAGACTAAGGTATCTGGCGTGATACGGACAGGCCTCGGCGCAAAGCGCGCAGCCGATACACTCGGCGCTATTTACTTTGACGATGCCGTTGCTTCTTTGGTAGCTCGCGCCCGTCGGACAAACGTCGATACAGGCTGGATTTTCGCAGTGATTGCAAAGGCGCGGTAGCGATGCGATAACGGCGCGGTTGCCGTCTTTGTCGCTAGCTTCGTACTCCGAAACGATCGTCCTAAAGGCGCCTGCTTGGACGTTGTTTTCCATGGCACAGTTCATCGTGCAAGACTGACAGCCCACGCAGCGCGTGAGATCGATGACCATGCCGTAGCGCGGACCTTTGGTTTTTTCAAAAGTATTCGGAGCGGCCCTGAGCGCGGTTGCCGCGATAAAAACACTCGCCGCAGCGATAAAGCTACGACGCGAACCTAGCGTTGATTGCATTTTTTCTCCTTTGAATCAAAATGGTTTCGCAACTTTATCATAACTTAACTTAAATGATAATATTAATATTTTGATTAAAATTGTTTTTCAGATTATCCAAAAATTTATTTTTTAGAAGCGTTTAGTTATAATGCTTTTCAAACTTTAATAAATTTAAGGAAAATATCTTGAAATACGCTCTTGATTGCAAAGATAGTTTTGAAAACTCGTTTATATTTTGGCTCACTAGATACGTCAAATTTAAGCTTAGCTCGCTCTCAAACAAAGAGCTTCGCGATCCAAAGGCGCTAGCAAGCGTAAATTTTGCCCTTAGCCGCGATATAAAAAATATCGACCAGCTAGACGGCCTCGTAAAATCGGCTAGAAACGCTGGGCTAACGGGTATAAATACATATTTTAATCCTCTTAAAAAGATATTCGAAACGCTCAAATTTTACGAACTAGAGAGCTTAAAGCAGATCGACGAGGAGCTGCTAAGCGAGGTGCTAGCTAGCGTCACGGGCGGGCTAAGCGACGCGAGCAAGAAAAACTACCGTATAAGCGCGATAAATTTTTTCGCATTTTTGGATAAGCAAAACGAAGAGGACGGCAAGGCGCACGTCTTTGACATCGAGCTAAAAAACTGGGGCGGCGTGGGCGGAGCGCGCGGGCAAAAGCTGCCTGAGTTTATGAGCGAGGATGAGGTTAAGAGATTTTTGGAAGCGATCGAAAACGCGGAGTTTAAAAGCAATGCCAACCGCAACAAGCTCATCATCAAAATTATCATTTTTACCGGCATTCGCGTGAGCGAGGCGCTAAATTTAAAGCGCAAAGATATAACCGAGGACGGCGAACTCTACGTCATAAGAATCCGCGGCAAAGGCAACAAATACCGCGTCGTCATGATCAAGCGCCGCCTCATCGAAGCCCATCTGGACGCGATCGCGATAAACTATATAAATAAAGAAGGCTATCTTTTTATCAATAAAAAAGGCACGCGCCTAACGCAGGCCTACGTGAGCCGCATCGTCGAGCAGATCCTCTTTAAAGCAGGCATCCGCAAGGAAAAAAACGGCGCTCACATGCTGCGCCACACCTTTGCAACGATGCTTTACAAAAAGCAAAAGGACCTGGTTTTAGTGCAAGAGGCGCTCGGGCACGCGAGCCTAAACACTTC
This sequence comes from uncultured Campylobacter sp., assembly GCA_963519915.1. Classification (GTDB taxonomy): domain Bacteria; phylum Campylobacterota; class Campylobacteria; order Campylobacterales; family Campylobacteraceae; genus Campylobacter_A. Next base: position 23,226 of record CAUQPE010000012.1, read on the forward strand.
GCGCATTTACACGCATTTTGATAGCGAAAAGCTAAAGCTCGCCGCCCAGGTGGCCGAGGAGCTAAGCGGAGAATAGGCGTTAAATTTGAGCGGTTTTGGTAAATTTGATTTGCTGGTTTGCAAGGTAAAGGCTTGGCAAATTTGAAATTTACCTAAATTTGTTCGCCGTTTGCGAGCTAAGACGCTACTTTTAAATTTGAACAGTCTATAATAATATAAGATAATCGCACGGTTAAATTTAAGAAATTTGACGAGAGATGAAAAACGGCCGCACTGGTGAGCGCGACCGTAAATTTGGGTTAAATTTTAGAGATCGTTATCTTTTCTTTGTCGCTGCCGACTACGATCTCGTCGCCGCTTTCTAGCTCGTCTCGCAGGATCATATCGGCTAGCGGATCCTCGACTAGCTCATAGAGCGCGCGGCGCAAAGGTCTAGCGCCGTAAACAATATCAAAGCCCGCACCCGCGATAAATTTCTTAGCCTCTTCGCTTAGGCTTGCTTTTATACCGCGATTTTGCAGCGTTTTTTCAAGCTCTTTAAACATTATATCTACGATTTTTATGAGCCCGTCTTCATCAAGCGGATTAAAGATTATCGTGTCGTCTAGTCGGTTTAAAAACTCGGGTTTAAAGTAGTTTTTAAGCTCGTTTTTTACCGCCTGTTCGCGCTCCTCGCCTTTTAGATCCATGATGAAATTTGACGCGATATTTGACGTGAGGATGATGATCGTGTTTTTAAAATCAACCGTCACGCCCTTGTTATCAGTCGCCCTTCCGTCGTCTAGGATGCCAAGAAGCACGTTAAACACGTCTTTGTGAGCCTTTTCGATCTCGTCAAAAAGTATGACGCTATACGGACGTCTACGCACGGCTTCTGTTAGCTGTCCGCCCTCGTCGTAACCTACGTATCCCGGAGGCGCTCCGAGCAGGCGGGAGACGCTGTGCTTTTCCATGTACTCGCTCATGTCAAAGCGTATGAGCGCGCGCTCGTCGTCAAATAAAAATTTAGCCAAAGCCTTCGCCGACTGCGTTTTACCCACGCCGGTAGGCCCTAAAAACAAAAACGATCCGATCGGACGCGCGCCCTCGTTTAGGCCTGCTTTATTTCGCTTGATAGCTCTTGCTAGAGCGTGTAGAGCGGCATCCTGGCCGACGACGCTTTCTCGCAAATGCTCCTCGATCATCAGGTATTTTTGTTTTTCGCTAGTTAGCATTTTGCTGACCGAAATTCCCGTCCATTTGCTTAGTATTTCGGCTACTAGCTCCTCATCGACCTGATTTTTGAGTAGCACGCCGCCCTTTTTCATCTCGTCCCATTTTTTTTCGAGCTCTTTTTGGCGGTTGGCCGCTTCTAAAATTTTGCCGTATTCTATCTCGGCCGCGCGCTGCAAATCGCCGTTTCTGCGTGCTATCTCAGCCTCGCTTTTTAGGCTATCTATCTCTTTTTTAGCTTTTGAGATACCACCGAAAACCGCCTTTTCGTTTTCAAATTTACCGTCAAGGGCGTGCTTTTGCTCGTTTAGATCGGCGATTTCTTTTTCGATTTCGCTTAGGCGCGCCGCATTTTTAGCCTCGTCTTCCATTTTTAGCGCCTCTTTTTCGACTTGTAGCGTTACGATCTCGCGTTTAATGCGAGCTAGCTCATAGGGTTCGCTTTCTATCTGCATTTTTAGCTCGGCTGCGGCCTCATCGATGAGATCGATCGCTTTATCCGGCAAAAAGCGGTTTGAGATGTAGCGGTCGCTTAGCTTTGCCGCCGCTACCAGCGCGCTATCGGTGATCGTCACGCCGTGGTGCACCTCGAGGCGCTCTTTTATACCGCGTAAAATTTGAAGCGCTTCGTTTACGCTAGGCTCTTTGACGTCGATAGGCTGAAAGCGGCGTTGCAACGCGGCGTCTTTTTCGAAATACTTGCGGTACTCTTTTAGCGTCGTAGCGCCCACGGCATGCAGCTCGCCTCTAGCAAGCGCGGGTTTTAGGATGTTTGCCGCGTCCATACTGCCTTCGCTAGCTCCCGCGCCAACGATAGTGTGGATCTCGTCGATAAAAAGAATGATATTTCCCGCGCTTTTTACCTCGTTTATGACGGCTTTTAGCCTGTCTTCAAATTCGCCGCGGTACTTCGCGCCTGCGATCAGCGCGCTCATATCAAGCGCTACTACGCGTTTGTTTGCTAGGCTCGTAGGCACGTCTTTTGCCACGATTTTTTGCGCGAGGCCCTCGACGATAGCGGTTTTACCAACGCCTGGCTCGCCTAGTAAAATAGGATTATTCTTGCTCTTTCTTATTAAAATTTGCATCATACGCGTGATCTCCTCGTCGCGTCCGATGACTGGGTCTAGCTCCTTATTTAGCGCCTTTGCGGTTAGATCGATACCGTATTTCTCCAAACTATCTAGCGTCTCGTCGCTGGTTTGGCTATCTATCTTGCGCCCTGCCCTAATGCTTTCTAAATTTTTTCTGATTTCGAGCACATCGGTAAATTTGCCTAAAATTTGCTTGATCTCAGGCAGCTCAAGCGCAGAGATAATCCACGTATCCACCGCGATATAGCTATCTCCTAGGCTTACCATCAGAGCTTTTGCGCTTTCAAGAGAGTTTATGAGCTCCTTTGAAATTTGCACGTTTTCCTTGCTGACGTTTGAGCTTGTGGGTAGTTGCGTAGCTTTACTTTTTACTTCAAGCTCCACCGCGTCCTTGCTGACGTTCATTTTATTAAAGACTTGGTTGAGCAGCGAGCCGCTATCTGCAACCAGCGCCCAAAGCAAATGAAGCGGAAACGTTTGCGGATTTTTCGCGTGTATCGCTAGCGCGACGCCTTTTTCTACCAGCTCTTGCATTTGTGCGGTTAAATTTTCGCCTAAATTCGCCATTTTTTCTCCTTTAGTTTATAATGAGCGTATTATATAACTTTAGTCGATTATTGTCAAGTTATCTAAGTTATTTAATATAAACACTTACGAAATAAAATTAAATTTTATTAAATCTTTTATCCTATTTTTAGGCAAATTTAACTAAAATACCCCCACTCAAAAGGCAGGAGATTAACTTTGAATAAAAAAAAGACGTTTTTGTTTTCAAGCGTTGCGGGCGCGATGATATTCGGAGCGGTTTTTAGCGCAAATTTAAATGCTAAAGCCACCGAGGACGGATCAAATTCTAAACTGCAATCGCTCTCAAAACTTACAAAAACCATTTCTACTATCGAAAAATATTATGTTGATGATTTACAGTTTAAAGAGATCGTGGATAAGGCCATAGAGGGGCTTTTAAACAACCTTGACGCGCATTCTGGATTTTTAAACGAAAAGGCGTTTAAAGATATGCAGGTGCAGACAAACGGCGAATTTGGCGGCCTAGGCATCACTGTCGGTATGAAAGACGGCGCACTAACAGTCATCTCGCCTATCGAAAATACGCCTGCGGATAAAGCCGGAATAAAAAGCGGCGACATCATCCTTCGAATCGACGGAAACGCGACTCTAGGCACTACCATAGAC
>CAUQPE010000013.1:0-26540 GCA_963519915.1 uncultured Campylobacter sp.
GCGTAAAAGAGCTAAAATTCGGCAAAGACTACATCATACCAAAACCGTTTGACAAACGCGTGCTAACGGCGGTCGCTCCTGCGGTAGCGCAGGCTGCGGTCGACGACGGCGTAGCTAGAGTGAAGGATTTTGACGTAAAAGCCTATACCGAAAAGCTAGCAAAGGGTCTGTAAATGAAAAACGTCAGGCTCATCTCACACCCGCTCATCGAGCACAAACTAGCGATTTTAAGGGATAAAAACACTGAGCCGTTTCAGTTTAGGATGCTCGTGGACGAGATCAGCCACCTGATGATATTTGAGGCGACTAGGGATCTAGCGCTGCGCGACGTGAGCGTGCAGACTCCAGTCGCCCAGGCCCAGGCCAAAAAGCTCGCGACAAAGGTGATGATTTGCCCTATTTTGCGAGCGGCTCTGGGTATGCTAGATAGCGTATTTACGATCATTCCCGATGCTAGCGTCGGTTTTTTGGGCTTTCAGCGAAACGAAAAGACCGCACAGGCGGAGTTTTTCTACGCTAAGCTACCTCGCGACGCTAAAAACCGCCTAGCCATCATCATCGATCCGATGTTCGCCACCGGCGGTACGGCTATCGATGCGGTTAAATTTTTACGCGAAAACGGCATAAAGCAGATCAAATTTATCTCTATCATCGCCGCTCCAGAGGGGCTAAAGCGCTTTAGCGAAGTTTACCCGGACGTCGAGGTCTATACGGCTGCGATCGACGAGCGACTAAACGAGAAAAACTACATCGTGCCGGGTCTTGGCGACGCGGGCGATAGGGTGTTTAATACGCTTTAAATTTGACGAACTCGGACGGCAAATTTAGCTTTTTGCCGTAAATTTAGCCGAATTTGACTGCAATTTATGCGGTTAGATTCGGCTTTTGCTTAGTCAAATTTGACGCAAATTTACTCTCGTCTTTACGGCGCGAAATTATCAAATTTGAATTTAACCCGTAAAATTTGACGGCAAATTTAACCCCGAAGCAAGCGCTTAAAATTTATTCCAAAGGTCTTTTTTGAACAAACAACTCATTAGAAACATCATCTTGCCGCTGGCCGTTTTGTTGCTCGCGGTGCTGTTTAAATTTATCATCCCGGATAACTCGGCCGCCCCGAAACAAAATCAGCCGCAAAGCGAGTTTAGAGGAAACGGCGCAGGCAAAAACGTAGTCGCCGTACCGACCGCAAACATCGTAAAAGACGGCATCTACACCTCAAAAGACGAGGTTGCGGCGTATATTTATAAATTCGGCGAGTTGCCGCGAAACTTTATCACCAAAAAAGATGCGCTCGCGCTCGGATGGGACGCTAAAAGCGGCAATCTATGGCAAGTCACTGACAAAAAAAGCATCGGCGGCGACCGCTTTTCAAATAGAGAAAAAAAGCTGCCCAATGCCGACGGGCGCAAGTGGTTTGAGTGCGATATCGGATACCGTGGAGGACGACGCGGAGCCGAGCGTATCGTGTTTTCTAGCGACGGGCTGATCTACTATACGCCCGATCATTATGAGAACTTTTATCTACTTTTTGATCGGAGACAGCAGTGAAAACCATAACTCTAAACGGTACGAAAATGCGCGAGAAAACGGCGGCCTTTGAGTATCTGGCGCGAAAATTCGGCCTTGATTTAGATGTAAAAAACCTCGACGCGCTTTACGACGCTCTGGGCGAGATCAACGAAGCAATGCAGATAAATCTAAAAAACCGCGCCGCTCTTAGCGCGCTAGGGGGCTACGCAGACGATCTGATCGCCGTATTCACCGACCTTGCAGAGGAAAACGAGCGCGTAAAATTTGAGATTTTATCTTGATTTGGTTGCCGCTCGTGATACCGTAGCTGTGGATAAAATTTGATTATAAACTCGTTTTTGTCCCTTAAGTAAAATCACCAAAAAATCAAGCCGAATTTTATCATCCCAAATTCGGCTTCAAGCCCAAAAATTAGAGCTAAATTTTTGATAACCAACGCGACCTTAAAAGCCATATCTGACGCCACCGCACACATTGTCTGATCCGTTTGATGAGGAGATATTTTACCGCAAAGAGGGCTACGTGGATCTTATACTCGGATGCTCTGCTGAGCCGACCCGCAGCCAATACCCAAACCATTACGCGGTGCGATAAAAATAGCCAAAGAGGGAAAGTCGTCGCCTAGTGCTGATAAAATCATCTAGCGCCGAGTCTCGTCGCACCTTGTGTGCGCTGCATACAGAAAGCTCTTTGGCAGGCGCGCAAATGACCATGATGCAAAAAACGCGAGGCTAAATTTAAAAATGCGCCTTGGTTTAGACAAAAAGTCGCTAATTTTTATAGACCAAAATAGAAAGCCGGCTCTGTTTGCGTCGAGCAACAAGCAAAGTGCAAGGGCTTTTTGGGAGCGAAATTTACACTTGGTAATCCAGGCCCGCATAGTATCGTAGCGTAGCGAATTTTAAAATATATATCCGACGAATTCGATTTTAAATTTACGTTATTTTCAACCACGAAAAACTTATCCGCATTATTTTGTTGCCAAATTCCTTACTCGCCTAAAATCCAAAATACATTTCAAAAATCAATCATTTATGTAAATTTGAATATCGCAAGCAAAGACGCAAGATTTGCGGTTTAAATGCGCAAATTTAAAAGATGCTACCGCAAGCACGGCAAACAAATGTAGTAATTTTAGCGGAAGCAAACAAAACTTACGGACAAGTTTTAAAATAACGCAAAAGACAAATGTCGCGGCTACCGATAAAATCACTCGTCAAAAAGCTTTGAGTAAAATTTTATCGCCATAGTAATAAATTTAAAGTTAGATCGCCTTGCTTGCAGCCGATTAAAAGCCGCGAGCAAGGCAAACCGCGCCGCAAATTTAGCGGCGGGATAGGTAGTTAGTATCGTAGTTGTTGTCTATGAAGTCTTGGTTCTCCATCATCGCGATGTGAAAATCGCGCGTGGTCTTGATGCCGCCGATGATGAGCTGCTCGAGCGCGACCTTCATCTTGTAGATGGCTCTGTTTCTATCGGTGTCCCAGACGATGAGCTTGCCGATCATGCTGTCGTAATACGGCGGGATCGAGTAGTCCTGATATATATGGCTGTCCATGCGCACGTTTCGGCCGCCCGGGCAGACGTATTTGGTTATCTTGCCGGGACTTGGCGTAAACGTATTTGGATCCTCGGCCGTGATGCGGCACTCGATGGCGTGGCCTTTTAGCGTGATGCTCTCTTGCGGCGGTAGCGCCTCGCCCTGGGCTACTTTTATCATTAGCTCGATGATGTCTAGGCCGCTCACCATCTCGCTCACGCAGTGCTCGACTTGCAGGCGCGTGTTCATCTCGATGAAGTAAAAATCCAAATTTTTATCGACTAAAAACTCAAATGTTCCCGCACCCTCGTAGCCGATAGCTTTTGCCGCTTTTATCGCCGTTTCGTGCAGTCTGGCGCGAGTGTCGTCGTCTAGCAGGATCGCAGGACTCTCCTCGATCAGCTTTTGGTGGCGGCGCTGCATAGAGCAGTCGCGCTCGCCAATGTGCAGGACGTTGCCATGACTATCGCCGATAACCTGAACCTCGATGTGGCGCGGGTTTAGGATGTATTTTTCCATATACATCGTTCCGTCGCCAAACGCGCTCATCGCCTCACTCTCGGCCGACCAAAACGCCTTTTCGATGTCCTCTTCGCGCTCGACCACGCGCATACCGCGTCCGCCGCCGCCGGCTGCGGCTTTTAGGATGACCGGATAGCCGATTTTTTTAGCTAGCTCTTTTGCGGCTTTCGTGTCAGCCACTGCGCCGTCAGAGCCAGGGATTACCGGTACGCCTGCGCGCTGCATCATCTGCTTTGCCTTGCTTTTGTCGCTCATTAGCGCCATCGCGGCTACGCTAGGGCCGATAAATTTCAGCTTGTGATGCGAGCAAATTTCGACGAAATTTTGATTTTCACTGAGAAATCCGTAGCCCGGAAATATCGCGTCGGCTTCGCTGATCTCGGCCGCGCTGATTATGGCCGGGATATTTAGGTAGCTGTCGCTTGAGCGCTCCTTGCCGATGCAGATCGCCACGTCCGCGTATTTGACGTAGAGCGCGTCTTTATCGGCCGTGGAGTAGACCACGACGGCTTCTTTGCCCATTTCCTTTATCGTTCGCAATGCTCGCAGCGCGATTTCGCCGCGATTTGCGATTAAAATTCTTTTTATTTCCATCAAATTTTCTCCACGCCAAATAGCGGCAAGCCAAACTCGACCGGCTGACCGTCTGATACGAGCAGCTCGGTGATCTGGCAGTCAAATTCAGCCTCGATCTCGTTCATGATCTTCATGGCTTCTATGATGCCCACGACGTCGCCTTTTCTCACGCGCTGACCGACTTTTACGAACGGCGCCGCGCCAGGGCTCGGAGCAGCGTAGAAAGTACCCACCATAGGCGATTTTATGCTGTCTTTTGGAGAATTAGCAGGAGCTTTGACCTCTGAGCTTACCACGACGTTTACCGGAGTCGGAGTCGGGGCGGGAGCTTGGATGACGGGCTTTGGCAGCTCGCAGCAGTCGGCGAATTTTTCAAGCTCGACCTCAAAATCCCCGCTTTTTATCTTTATGCGGTTCATGTCCATCTCGTTAAAAAACTCGATCAGCTCTTTTATGTCTTCTTTTTTCATAGAAATTTCTCCTAAATAGTTAAAGTTCAAAACTTCTTATTGTAGCAAAAAAATAATGAATTTATGCTCGCAAGGCCGTATTTTGTTTTTACGCTCGGGCTAAATTCGGAGTCTTCGTCGCTTTATGCATTTAAAATAGCAAATTTATTTTTTAGCTCGCTCGAGAAAATTTATAAATCCAAAAAGCACCAAGCTAAGCACGACCAAAATCACGCTCAAAATGAGCGCGCGGCCGTTTTCGCCGTCGTAAACCGCATTATAGATAGCTAGCGAAACGGTGTCGGTTTTGCCTACGATATTGCCGCCTAGCATCAGCGTGATGCCAACCTCGCCAAGACCGCGAGCCAGGGCTAAAACGAGCGCCGAAACGACGCTTTTAAATACGTTTGGAATAAGGATAAAAACGGCGATCTCAAAGCGATTTTTGCCTAGGCTTTGACCCGCTTCGATTAAGCTTTTAGGCAGGCTTTCAAGCGCGCTTTGAACGGGTTTTACAAAAAGTGGCAAGCCAGCCAAAAACGAAGCGATAACGAGGGCTGAAAAGCTAAAAACGATCTGTAAATTTAACGCCTTGCCGATCACGCCGTTTCGCCCCAAGATATAAAGCAGCAAAAATCCCGTAGCAATCGGCGGAAAAATGAGTGGAAACATCACGGCCGCTTCTAAGACAGCCTTAAATCTGCCGCGGTAAAACGCCAAAAAATAAGCTGCGCCAAGCCCCAAAAACAGGAGCAGTACAAAAGTAACGGCAAGCGTTTTGGCGCTTAAAAGCAGCGGGTGAATAAGCCAGGCGAGTTCCTGCAAATTTTTTCCTTTTTTCGTTAAATTTCGCTTTTCGTTTGAGTTAAAATTTAGCGAGTAAATTTTAGCGTTTTTATTAAATTTGACGTCAAATTTGAGCGGTAAAAATCGTCAAATTTCGCTCCCGTGAAGCAAAATTTGACGGTAAATTTAACCGAGCCAAAAGCCGGCGATTTAAACTATTTTAGTCCAAATTTAGCGAAAATTTCCTTCGAGCGAGGAGTTTTTATCTCGTCTATAAATTTAGCGCACGCCTCGCTACCCTCGCACGCCGGAAGCTTTGCCGCCGAGATGAAAACAGGGCTATAAAGCGCCTCGTCGATGTAAATCACGCTGCCAAACTCACCCTCTCTAGCCACGGCTTCGGTCGAGTTGATAAAGCCAGCGTCCACTTCGCCGTTCGTGACGTAGGCGACTACTTGCGGTACGCCCGCGACAGGTAGCATCTTAGGCGCTAGATCGGCCTCTAGTCCCGAGTTTTTCAAAAACTCGGTAGTCCTCACGCCGTAGATCGCTTTTTTGGCGTCCGGCATCGCGATTTTAGCTAGATTTTTTAGCTCAGATACGTCTTTTATCTGCTTGCCTTTTGGCGTGACTAGCACCAAAGCGCCCTTGCCGATGCGCTCATAGCCTTTTATATCCAGATCGGTTTTCTTTAAAAACGCCTCGTCGCCCACGATCGCAGCCATCTTGCCCTCTTTTGCCTGGATAGTTATCTGGCCCAAATTTGCAAATGCGCCCTCGATCTGCACGCCGTCTTTTTTGAGATTTTCTATCACTTCAGTGACCGGTTTTTTGTACCCGCCGCCAGCTCCCACGAGCAAATTTTCGCCGCCAAAGGCAACCGCGGCCGCGATAGAAATAAGTAGTAATTTTTTCATAAAATTCTCCTTTAAAATAAAATTTGGTAATTTTATGAAATATATTATTATGCATTGATAAATTTTGCTATTTTCGGAGCTTTTTTAAAGAAGTATAGACGAGGATATTTTATATAGACTCTAGTCCGTTTTTGGTTAGGCGGTACATTACGCTCGCTACGTCGCTTATAAATTCCTTGTCGTGAGAGACGATTATCTGCGTGACGTCAAGGGATTTTAAGATAGCGGCTATCCTTCTTTGCATATCCGCATCAAGCGCGGTCGTAGGCTCGTCAAGTAGTAAAATTTTAGGCTCAGCCACTAGTATCCCGGCTAACGCGACGAGCTTTTTCTCGCCTCCGGAGAGGTTAAAAACGATCTCGTCTTTTAGATGCCAAATTTCAAGCTCGCGTAAAATTTTCTCGGCTTTTGCCCCGGCTGGCTCTTTGTCCTCGCCGCGGCTAAGTAGCGAAAATATCACGTCGTCAAGTACGCTGGGGCAGATGAAGCAATCATTGCTTTCTTGAAAGAGGTAGCCCACGTCGCAGCGAAACGGCTTGTACTCGTCTAAATTTGAAATTTTATGGTGAAAAAGCTCGATATGCCCGCCACAAGGCGATTTAAGTCCCGCCATTATCTCTAGCAACGTGCTTTTGCCGCAGCCGTTTGGGCCTATGAGCGCGATTTTGTCTTTGTGTGTCGCGTTTAAATTTAGATTTTCAAATAGCGTTCTTTCGCCTATTTTAGCGCAGACGTTTTTTAGGCTTATCGTGCAGCTCATATCAGGACTCCTAAACTAAAAATATAACAACACGCCGTTAAAGCGATTATAACGGCGTCTTTCACGCCTATTTTAAGGCTTTTATCTCCGTAAAACTTGCCGTCAAATCCCCTGCAAACAAAGGTTTTTTCAAGCACGCTCGCCTTATAAAACGCCTCCAAAAAAAGCATAGCGACCAAATTTGCGTAAATTTTATAGGTAAAAGGCGAGGCTTTAGGCTCAAATCCTCGAACTTTTAGAGTCTTTTTTAGCCTTGCAAATATCGTTTTAAGATCGGCCGTAAATTTGGCACTAAAATAAAAAATCGCCGTCAGCTTGTCGCCCAAATTTAGCGACGAAACCGCAAGCGCGATACTAAAATAATCGCTCCTATAAAAAGCCAGCCGTCCAAAAAGTATGATCAAATTCGACCTTACAAATATCAGCTTTGCAAGCGCGTATTCTCCGTAAAGAATGAGGCTTAAGACGACTAAGATTATAAAAATATTTAGTTTTAAAACGGATTTTAAAATTTCAAAAAGATTTTTAAAATTTAAAATCGCTAAAAAAAGCACGGGCGCGATGAAAACGGCGTCCGTACTGCTTGAAAGCGAGACTTTGAAACTAAAAAAAGTAAAGCAAACGAGCAAAACGGATAGGTTCATTTGCCTCTTTTTAGTAGATAAATTCCGCCGAAAAATAGCCCGATTCCCAAAAACGCAAGGATAAATTTAAGCGCGTAAGCCCCAAAATCCTCCTCGCTTTCGTCAAATTTGACGTTTGAGACATCGTTTGACGAGTTACTTTCGGTGCTTTTTAGCTCGGCTTTGTTTGCGGTAAATTTGATCCTTTTTTCGTGCGCTAGTCCGCCGTCGATCAGGATTTCAAATTCATCTGCGGGGATTTTGGCTCTAGCAAAGCCGTTTTCATCGGTTTGCGCGCCTCCTATCCGGGCGCCGTCTTTTATAAAAGCTACTGGGCAGTTTTTACAAGGAGAATTTCCGTAAAAATAGCTTTTTATCTCGATAAATTCGCCCTCTTGCTTTGCAAAGCCTTTTAGCGAGTGCGCGTTTAGGATACTTGCAAAAAGCATAATCAAAAATATTTTTAGCAAATCAAAAGATCCTTTTTAACCCTATAAATAAAAGAAAGCGCAAAAAGCGAGATGATCCCCTCAAGCGCCATGAGGGCTAAATTTGAAGTAAAAACAAGCGCGGCTACGGGCGCAAATTCTTTACCGTTTAAAACGAGCGTCAAGGATAGCAAAGCCGAGGAGCAAAGTATAGGCAAAAACCCGACTAGGAACCAGAAAAACGACCTGTATCGCTTAAAAGAGAGCTTTAAAAGATAGGGGCTAAGAAGCGCGGGAGAGGCGATGATGAGCAAATTTACGCCAAGCGCGCTCAGGCCGCCGTAACCAAACAGCAAGGCCTGAAAAAATAGTGCGATAAAAATAGCTAAAACAGCGTTTGCTCCCAAAAACGCCCCTGCAAGACCGCTTAGCACGAGATGTATCGAAGTAACGCCGATGGGCACGTGGATAAAAGACGCCATAAAAAACATCGCGCTGACGGCCGCTACCTTTGGTATCTCGCTTGTTTTTAGCTTGTAAATCAAGCTTGAGACCAAAACTACGCAAAGGGCCGAGCAAGGCACGATGATTTCGGGTTTTAAAACGCCTTCGCTGATGTGCATTTATTTATACTCTTTGGTTTGCACCCAGATAACGGCTCCAAGCTCCACAGGATACTCTTTGCCCTCATGTTTTATCTTTTGATCGTCGTCTATCAGCGCGGCAAATCCCCACCAACCCTCAAGCGGCATCGCAAAGCTAAATTCGCCCTGCTCGTTAGTGTTTACGACCTGCGTCACGTGCGCATCGGACGGAGCTTTTAGCCCTTTGGTATTATAGTACTCTACCTCGACGGTTACGTTTTTAGCGGGCTTTCCTTTATAATAAACCACGCCTGAGAACAAATTTCCCTTATAAAGTCCATATGGACGCGTTAGCGGTACTATCTCGGCTTTTAGCCCGGCCGGTTTATCCCAGCCCTCACCGTAGCCGTAGGCGTCAACGACGGTTTTTGTTATATGCCTTATAAATTTATCCTCCGCTGGCTCGAAGTAGGGCTTTGGATCCATATAAAACTGATAAATGCCCGGCTCCTTTACGTCGTAGCTAGCCGTAAAGTAGCTAAATTTATCCTCTTTTAGCTCTTTTAGGTCTTTTATCGCCTCTTTTTTACCGTTTACAAAAACGCCCGCCTCCTTTGGAAGGACCAGATTCATCATATCGCCCTCAAAAGGATGAGTAAATTTGTAAGTGATCTGCAAATTTGCCTTTTTCTCGTCGTCCACGGTTGAATTTGACGGTACAACCATACCAAAATGCGCATAAGCGCTAACGCCCAAAAGCATAAGCGCCAAAGACTTGATTTTCATTTTTGCTCCTTTTGAAGGTATTTGTTAAATGAAATTGTACCCCGTAAAGCTTATTATTTATTAAATTTTTAAGATAAATCATATTTAAAGTATAAGAAAAACATTTTGGTATTATTTATAACTGCACAAAATAATAAACAGGGGTTTTAAATTTAGTCGGCAGAATTTAATGCCGATATAAGCGCCGGTAGGTTTCGATGAAAACCGCGTTCTTGTAGGCAAAACGTAGCAAAGTAGCATTTAGATATGATACCGTCGCAGCTAAAATCCGCTTAGTTTACCTCGAGCCAAAATAATTAATAACAATCTAAGCCCAAAAAAGACAAAATACAATTTAAATATTTTATATATAAAGGAGTAGAGATGAAAAGAGTTTTTGTTTTACTCGTCATTTTGCTTTCCGTTGGATTTTCCAAGAATCTTATTGAATCGGGAAAAGAAGCTTACAGTAAAGGCGACTACCAAAAAGCAGCCCGGCTTTATCAAAAAGCTTGTGATGAGGGATGGGCTTTGGGTTGCTCTAACTTAGGGGTTTTATATGCAGACGGTCAAGGTGTAAAACAAAATTTTCCCACTGCAAAACAATATTATGGCAAGGCTTGTGATTTAGGACTTCAGTTAGGATGTGATAATTACAGAATGCTAAACGAAAAAGGCTACTAGCGTTAGATCCGCGGTCGATTTCTTGCCGATTAACGGGACGCTAATCATGATTTCTCTTGCTTTACCAAACTGCATTTGTAGTTTTTTAAGACGCAATTACTAAAATATCGAAGTAGACGTTAAGAGATCTTACAAGCAGCGGTGCAAGTCGCATCTATCCGCTTAATTTTCTAAGCCGCATTTTCGAGACAAATTTCTATCTCCAAAAATGCGGCAAATTTAAAAAAATCAAATTTGAACCCGTCGCGAGCTAAGTAAATTTAGCTCGCTCTAGGCAAATTTAAGCTTTTAATCCGAAAGATTAAAACGCCCAACTAAACTTAGCATTTACGCCGTTTGATTTTACGTTGCTGCCGTATGCTCCTACGTAGCTAAGGCCGACTCTAAAATTTCTGGTAAATGCAGCCTCGATACCAAGCTCGGTAGTGGCTAGATCTTTTAGCTTTTCGCCCTCTAGTTTAGTTGCGCCAAGGCCGGTTACATTCATATGAGCGTTCGGAGTTTTATCGCCTAGGAAGCGGTTGTAGGCTACATCTGCTTTTGCGACTAGGCCTACGCCGTCCATGGTAAATGCTATACTAGGTTTTACGCCTACGCTTGCTACTTGCAAGTCTCTATCCTCGTTTTTAACCTGCACTAAAGAATTTGCCACATCGTCGTTTTTAGAGCGGATATAGGTTAGTCCCGCATAAGGCTCCAGACCAAAGCCGTTTTCATAGCTTAGCCCCGTATAGGCGATCTGGGCAAATGCGCTAATCGCTGATGCGTCGGCGTCTTTATACTCGTAAGCCAAAGGAGCGTATGAGTTAACGACTCTTTTTTCTTGATCAAATTTTGAGTAGATAGCGCCTAGGCTGATTTTGACAGGATCAAGTCCTATATCGCCGTAGATACCCGCATGTGCGTCTTTGCTTTTTACCGCTTTGCTATCGCCTAGCTTGTGATTGGTTCTACCAAGCCCTACGAATACGCCTGCTTTTGAGCTATCTCCCACTAGAAAATCAACGCCTACTAGATTTGTAAATGCGTTCGTGCCTAGTCTGCCGCCGGCGTTATTGTCAGAAGTCACCCTGCTTGCACTGCTAAGTAACCAAAGCTCGACTCCCGTGTCGATATCGGCTCTTTTGGCTCCGTTTTTGTTTTTAACAGAATTTGCTAACATAAACGAGTCTACGTCGGAGTTGTTTTGCGCTTTAAAGTCTAGATCGTTTGAAAACGCGCCAAAGTATGCCGCCGCTACGCTATGAGTGGCTCCTAGCATAGACGAATAAATAGCGCTGCTAGGATTTGCCTCGACTAATCTTGCAAACGACTTCTCGGCGCTAGTAGAGGCTGCCTCCTCCATGCTTTTGCCTTTTTGCAAAGAAAGAGCTAAATTTGAGCCGCTAACAGTTTCTTTAGCTGTTTTAAAGAACGCATAGCTATCCTCGACGTTAGCTAAATTTACTCCCGCGAAGTTTCCGCTTGCGCTTACGGTTTTCTTTAGAGTCGGATTTGCGGCCAAATTTGCAAGCTCGGCGTTTGTTAGCAATGCAGCCTTTAATAAAGATCCCTCTTTAAATGTTAAATTTAGATTATGGGCGCCGTCGTTAACTACAAATGCGCCACCCGCGTTTATAACGGCGTTAACTTGTGTAGCGTCGCTTGCCTTAGTCGTGCTCACGAAACCGCCGGCGCTTGGAGTTTGGTAAGTAAGAGCGTTTAAAACCTCAAATTCGCCTCCCTTATGGACGTTTATGCTTCTTGAAGATGAGATTGATTGATTTAGAGCCGAAATTTTACCGCCGTATATATTAACCGCTCCGGTAAAGCTATTGTCTCCAACAAGAGTCAAAGCGCCGTCTCCCCTTTTAGTTAGCGAGCCTTCATAGCCCTCGGCCGCTCTTGCAGCTCTAGCCTTCTCTCTCGCAGCTTCAAAGGTCATCTCGGCTTTTTCTTCCGCGCTCAAATTTGGCTTAGCGTTAAGAGCCGCTTTTCTAGCCGCCCAAGCCGCAGCGTCGCCATCGTCCTCGGTTTTTCTAAATTTGATGGCGACGTCCGAGATGTTATTTGTCCAAATATCGTTTTGATTCATCGTAACGTCGAAGTTTCCTAAGAACTGCCCAGGACCGAACATCGCCTTGCCAAGATCGAGTATACCCCAGCCCCAGACGTTACTAGGTACGCCCTCGCCGTCGCTACCCCAACGCTCTAGCATACCGCCTGCACCGTGACCGGCTCTTAGCGTCCTTTGTCTAGTCGTAGTCAGCATCGTTTCTCTAATCTGAGGCATACTCATGTACGGATAGCGCTGCATTATGACGCCCAAGGCTCCGCTAACATGAGGAGCGGCCATAGAAGTACCGCCAGATGATTTATATATAGCCTTGCCGTATGTTGCATTGTCGGTAAGCTCGACGTACGCGGAATAAATCTCCTCGGCCGGTGCGGCGATCGTCCACCACTTCGAGTGTCCGGCAAGGTTAAATTCCTGAATATCCGATGACGCCTTATGTCCTCTTATGTATTCGTTAGAATCATTAGGATAGCCATCCGCACCCGTTTGACCCGTGACGTTGATCCAGTAGTCCTCGACGTCCGGTCTAAAATAAGGCAATGCCGCGCGAGTGAAAGATTCGGCCATTAGGCTCCTATTTCCGGCTGTAAATACCTGGATAACCCCTCTTTTTACCGCCACTTCGTAAGCCGCGTCCAAAAAGCTTTTTTCGCCGCTAGTTACGAACTGATAATAAGCCTTTTTCGCCTCGTTTATATCTTTTAAATTTATATGGTCTTTTGCTGCGGTAGTTTGATTGGCTACCGTCACGTCGTAAAATTCCACATCGTATTCAGGAACGGCCCTCCAGTCGTAAGTAGGCTTGTATCCGAGTGCGCCCGCAAAGGACGAATTTACGCGCCTATTTGAACCCCAGCTGTTGTTTATCACTTTCGCGCCCGCGTCGGCCAAGGCAGTGTATCCTTTTAAGAAATAGTTGTAGTCTTGATTTGGTCCATACGTCATGTTGTCGTTGCCGCCGGTATTTGCGGAGTATAGTTGTGCGCCAAACGCCACGCCGTGCATGCCGCTACCGTCTCTACTAGCCGCCATAGTGCCGCCAACGTGGGTGCCGTGGGCGTCGTTTACGCCCCTTACCCAACTACCGTCGTCGTTAAAAGCTTCGCCTTTTTTAAACACGCCGTTGTCGTTTTTATTAAAATTTCGCTTGCCGTCTTTTACGGGTTGATTTTTATCTATCGGGCCGTTTCCTAGCGCAGCGTCAGGGTATCTCATGCCGTTTTTGCTATAGTTGCCGATCGTTTTTACCGTATGAATCCTACCGTCTTGAAACTCCGGATGGCTCAAAAGTACGCCAGAGTCCATGACGCCGATCTTTGTTCCACTACCGTTAAAGCCTAGCGCGTAAGCCGTGGAGGCGTTCATAGAGACTAGCCCCCAATCTTTTTTATACTCCGCACTCTCCCAACTAGAAGTATTTCCGGATACTCCGGCTTCTGTGTAAGCATAAGCTCCGCTTGCGGCTAACAGCAAGCAGGTGAGCGCCGAAAGAGGCAAATTTGAGCCCTTATTACTGCGTAAATTTGCAAATTTACGCGACATGTTTGAATGCATTATTTTCCTTTCGTTGAAGAGAATTTAAAATATGTTATTATACTAAGCTTTAATTTAAAGATTAATTATAAAAAATAAGAAAATTTACTAGCAAAATATTCAAATTTGATAAAATTTAGCGCAAAACGGCGCTCAAATTTTAAGTAAATTTAAATTATGTTATAATCGCGTAAATTTAAAATAAAGGTAAAAAATGGGGCTAAAATCTGACGCCTGGATACGCAAAATGTCGCACGAAAAGGCGATGATAGTGCCGTTTGCCGAGGAGCAAGTCGGGCGCGGCGTGGTTAGCTACGGAGTGTCTAGCTACGGCTACGATATCAGGGTCGGCGACGAGTTTAAAATCTTTACGAACATCGGCGGCACCGTGGTCGATCCGAAAAATTTCGACGAAAAAAACGTGGTGGATTTTAAGGGCGACGTGTGCATCGTGCCGCCAAACTCGTTCGCTCTAGCGCGCACTATCGAGTACTTTAACATGCCCGATAACGTGCTAGCCATCTGCCTAGGCAAAAGCACATACGCTCGCTGCGGTATCATCGTAAACGTCACGCCTTTTGAGCCCGGATTTAAGGGGCACATCACGATCGAGATATCAAACACGACGCCGCTACCAGCTAAAATTTACGCGAACGAAGGCATCGCGCAGGTGCTGTTTATCGAGGGCGACGAGCCGTGCGAAGTGACATATGCGGACAAAAAAGGGAAGTATCAGGCGCAGGAGGGGATAACCCTGCCTAGGATTTTGAAATAAAAGCAAAAATACCGCACCTAAACAAATTTAACGAACTAAATTTTGAATCAAATTTAAGGCACGGTTTTTGCTCCGGCTGAATAAAATTTAAATAAACGGCGAATCGTTTCAGCTAGACGAGGCAAATTTAAAATTTGCAAAGGAGCGTATGCAAAATACGCGGCCAAGCGAATTTAAATTTACGACGTACGGCGAAAAAACAAACCGCGAAAGGCAAAAATAAATGTTTAACGGAAAATCCATTCTCATCACCGGCGGCACCGGCTCGTTCGGCAAAAAATACACCGAAATTTTACTCTCCAAATTTAAACCCAAAAGGCTGGTCATCTACTCTCGCGACGAGCTCAAGCAGTACGAGATGGCGCAGGTTTTTAAAGATCCCGCTATGCGATTTTTCATCGGCGACGTGCGCGATGAAAAGCGCCTGATGACCGCGATGAACGGCATCGACTACGTCATCCACGCAGCAGCCATGAAGCACGTGCCAATCGCAGAATACAACCCGATGGAGTGCATCAAAACCAACATCAACGGCGCACAAAACGTCATCGACGCGGCGCTAGAGTGCGGCGTGAGCAAGGTCATCGCGCTCTCGACCGACAAGGCGTGCAACCCCGTAAATTTATACGGCGCGACCAAGCTTGCCAGCGATAAACTTTTTGTCGCGGCAAACAACATAGCGGGTAGCAAAAAAACACGCTTTAGCGTCGTTCGCTACGGCAACGTCGTGGGATCGCGCGGCTCGGTCGTGCCGCTATTTAAGAGGCTGATCGCAGAAGGTGTAAAAGAGCTACCTATCACGCACGCGGATATGACCCGGTTTTGGATCACGCTTGAGCAAGGCGTAAATTTCGTACTTAAAAACTTTGAGCGTATGAAGGGCGGCGAAATTTTCATCCCAAAAATCCCGTCGATGACGATGATAGAGCTTGCTCGCTCCATGGCGCCACGTCTTGGCGTAAAAATAATCGGCATCCGTCCGGGCGAAAAGATGCACGAGGTCATGGTCGGTAAGGACGACGCACACCTAACCTACGAATTTGACGATCACTACGTGATCAGCCCGTCGATCAAATTTACGAGCAAAGACGACGACTTTAGCATAAACGCGCTGGGCGAAAAAGGGCATCTCGTGGAGGAAAATTTCGAGTACAGCTCTGATAAAAATAAAATTTGGCTAGATAAAGACGGGCTTTTAGAGATGATCGAGGCGAGTAAATAATTTGACTGAAATTTACAAAATTTGAGCCGAAATCTGAAATTTTATAAAAGCGCGGCGAAGTATTTTTGCGTTTAGACGAGGCGGAAATGAGCCGAGCGAGGGCGCATACATATAGTATGTAACCGAGCTTCGGCGAAATTTCCAAAGAAGTATAAACCAAAAAGACGAGCCTCCAAAAAGACAAGCCGAAAAAAGGATAAAAATGATACCCTACAGCAGACAACAAATCACCGACTCCGACATCGCTGCCGTCGTGAGCGCCCTAAAAGACGATATCCTAACGGGCGGCGACAAGGTCGGCGAATTTGAACAGGCGATCGCAAAATACGTCGGCGTAAAGCACGTCGTAGCGATGAACTCGGCGACGAGCGCACTTCACGTCGCATATCTGGCGCTAGGCGTGAGAGAGGGCGACGAGGTCGTAACTACGCCCATCACGTTTGCAGCAACGGCAAATGCGGCGCTAATGGCTGGAGCGGAGGTTAAATTCGCGCCCGTTAAATTTGACGGAAATATCGACGAAAACGCGCTTGCAAGCCTAATCACGCCTAAAACCAAAGTCATGACGGCGGTTGATTTCGGCGGCAATCCCGTAAATTTAGACGCCATCCTAAAACTAGCCAAGCAGCGCGGTATAAAGGTGCTTGACGACGCATCGCACGCGCTGGGCAGCTCGCAAGGCGGCGTCAAAGTCGGCGCAAAAGCAGACGTTAGCATTTTTAGCTTTCACCCCGTTAAGCCGCTAACCACCTTTGAGGGCGGCGCACTAGCGACAAACGACGACGAGATCGCACGCCTAGCACGCCTCTACCGCTCGCACGGTATAGCTAAAAAACGCCTCTGGGACAGCGATCAGAGCTTGCTTGGCTACAACTACCGCCTACCCGACGTCGCCTGCGCGCTAGGGCTAAATCAGCTAAAAAGACTAGACGAAACCATCGCAGCACGTGAGAAAATCGCCAAATTTTACGACGAAAAATTTGATAAAAACCCGTATTTTAGTACTGTGAGGCTACCTGACGGCATAGTTAGTTCGCGCCACCTCTACCCTATCTTGCTCTTTCGCCAGTTTTGGTGCGCCAAAGAGGACATATTTGCCGCCCTTCACGAGCGCGGTATCGGCGTACAGGTGCACTATAAGCCGACTTATAAATTTAGCTTTTACCGCGAGCGCTACGGCGATATCTCGGTGCCTAGCGCCGAGGATTTTTACGCGGCAGAGCTTAGCATCCCGTGCCATCAGTGCATGAGTTTAGAGGACGCAAATTTCGTCGCGGACGCGCTTTTTGAGGTTTTAAAGAGCTTTGATACGCCGCAAGGCTGCAGAGTTTAGGGCGGTAAATTTGATGAGAGACAACCAAAACCGCGCCCTTTGCGTCATCCCGGCTCGCGGCGGTAGCAAGCGCATACCGCGCAAAAACGTTAAGGATTTTTTAGGCAAGCCGCTGATAGCTTATAGTATCGAGGCGGCGCTAAATTCGGGTGTTTTTGAGAGCGTGATCGTTAGTACCGACGACGCCGATATAGCAGACGTCGCAGTTAAATTCGGTGCTCAAGTTCCGTTTATGAGAGACGCCGCGCTGAGCGACGACTACGCCACCAGTAGCGACGCCGTATCGGACGCGGCAAGAAGGCTAGGCGGCGAATACTCTCACGTTTGCTGTCTATACGCGACCGCACCGCTCATCACGGGCGAAATTTTACGCGAGGCATACGGCAAATTTGAGGAAGCCGGGTGCGAGTTTTTATTTTCCGCGACAGAGTTTAGCTTCCCGGTCCAGCGCGCGATCAAACTTGGCGAGGACGGCACCGTAAATATGTTTTACCCGCAGTTTGCGCTAACTCGCTCGCAGGATTTAGAGCGAGCCTATCACGATGCGGGCGCGTTTTATTTCGGTAGACGCAAGGCGTGGCTGGAGAAAAAACCGATCTTTGCGCCGCATTCAAGGGCGTTTTTGCTACCGCGAAATTTAGTCTGCGACATCGACACGCCGGAGGATTTCGAGTTTGCGCAGAAGCTTTACCGGATAAATTACGACTGAGGACAAATGCAAAAAGATTACCTAAAAGCCAAAATATCGGTAGCTAGAACGCTCATGCAGATCTTTGCGGTTGCGGGGATCTTGCACATATTTTATCTGGCGGCCAGCTACCGCGGTTTAAACGAGCTTCAGATTATATTTTTCGCCGCGGCTGGCGCCGTTTACCTCATCGCCGCCGTATGTTTGACGCTTAGAATTTTAAATTTGGCGGAAAAGCTCGATGAATTTTGACAAAATCTCAAATCTAAAAACCCTCATCCGCGCCGATAGCGGCTCAAAAATCGGGCACGGGCATATTAGGCGCGATCTTATCTTGGCGCAAAATTTTAAAGACATCAGCTTTGCTTGCATCGACATGCAGGGCAGCCTAGCAGGCGAGATACCCTACCCCGTTTTTACGCTAAAAAGCGCGGATATAAACGAGCTGGTAAATTTGATAAAAGAGCATAAATTTGAGCTTCTTATAATCGATCATTACGGCATTAGTGCGGCGGACGAAAAGCTAATCAAAGAGCAAACAAGCGTCCAAATTTTAAGCTTTGACGACAACTATAAAGAGCATTTTTGCGACTATTTGCTAAACGTAAATATCTACGCCCAGCCCCAAAAATACGCAAATCTAGTGCCCGCAAACTGCGAGCTGATATTTTCGCCGCTAGTTAGGAGCGAGTTTTATGGCGAAGCAAAAATCAAACGAGAGAAAAAATTTAATTACCTTATCGCGCTAGGCGGCACGGACGCGCTAAATTTGACGGCCAAAATCGCCTCAAATTTGCTCGCTAAAAACAAAAAAGTAGCCGCCGTCACGACGAGTGCAAACGTAAATTTAGCAAATTTGCAAATTTTAGCGGATAGCGAGCCCAATTTTAGCCTTTTTATAAACTCAAACGAGGTGGCGCGGTTGATGAACGAGAGCGAAATTTTAGTGATTTCGGCTAGCTCGCTTGTAAACGAAGCGCTGGTTTTAGGCTCGAAATTTAAAGCCGTGCGCGTCGCAGACAATCAAAACGAGATGGCGCAGTGGCTAGCGGCAAACGGGCGCGAGATCTACGAGGCGGACGAGATATGCTTGAGCTTATAAATTTTACCGATCTAACGGATGAGCAAATTTTGATGATTTTGCGTTGGCGAAACGATGAGCGAGTCGCGAAATATATGAAAAACAAAAGCGTGAGCGAGCAAGAGCACAGAAACTTTATCTCAAATTTGAAAAACGACGAAACGAAAAGGTATTTTTTAGTAAAAGAGGATAACGACTACATCGGCGTGATCGATTTCGTGGATATCGCGGCGGACTCTTGCGAATTTGGCATTTACGCAAACCCCGAGCTAAAAGGCAAAGGCAAAATCCTAATGCAAACCATCGTAGAATACGCCGCCAAAACGCTTAAAGTCGGCGAGCTAAAATCGTGCGCCTACAACGAAAACGAAAAAGCGATCGCGCTATACGGCAAATTCGGCTTTGAAATTTACGGGCGCGACGAGCAAATGAGCTATATGTCGCTATCTTTACGCAAACTTGATATAATGGCTAAAAGTTAGGAAAATTCATGAAAATAGCAAATTTCGACACGGACGAAAAGGTATTTATCATCGCCGAGCTCTCGGCAAATCACTCGGGCAGCCTGCAAACGGCGCTTGACACGATAAAAGCCGCTAAACGCGCGGGCGCGGATGCTATAAAGCTGCAAACATACACGCCTGATAGCCTCACGCTAGATTCGCGCGGCGAGGATTTCATGATAAAAGGCGGGCTGTGGGACGGGGCAAATTTATACGAGCTCTACAAGCAAGCTCTGACGCCGCGAGAGTGGCACGAGCAGCTTTTTGCAGCGGCACGGGACGAAGGACTCATCTGCTTTTCAAGCCCGTTTTGCAACGACGATGCGGACTTTTTAGAGAAATTTAACCCGCCAGCTTACAAGATAGCAAGCTTTGAGGTCACGGACTATGATTTCGTGCAGTACGTCGCACTCAAAGGCAAACCGATCATAATCTCCACGGGCATCGCAACCGAGCAAGAGATCGCCGACGTCGTGCAAATTTGCAAAGATGCGGGAAACGAACAGATCGCGCTTTTAAAATGCACGTCTAGCTACCCTGCTCCGCTTGATGGGATGAATCTACGCACGATTGCTGATATGAAACGAAAATTCGGCGTCAAGGTCGGCTTTTCGGACCATACGCTAGGCATCGTAGCGCCAGTAGTCGCCGTGAGTCTGGGTGCTCGCATCATAGAAAAGCACTTTATCCTAGATAAAAGCGTTCGCAGCGTCGATGAAGCTTTTAGCTTGGACGAGCGGGAATTTGGCGAAATGGTAAAAGCCGTGCGAGATACTGAAGCGCTGCTCGGAAAAGTAACCTACGAGCTAGACGACAAGGCCGTGCAAAATCGCCGCTTTTCCCGCTCGCTTTACGCTTGCGCGGATATCAAAGAGGGCGAAATCTTTAGCGAAAAAAACGTAAAAAGCGTACGCCCGGGATACGGCTTGCACCCTAAATTTTCACCCGAGTTACTAGGTAAAAAAGCAAAAAGAGATATAAAATTTAGCGAGAGAATCACAAAGGAGGATATATAATGGCCAAGAAAAAAGAGGACGAGTATCTAAAACTAAATAGCTTACAAAAAAAAGGCGCGCACGAGAATCAAACAAGCGACAAAGGCGATAAAAATATCGATGAAACCGTCACAAATATTGCAAATCCTATTTTCAAAAAAAATCTTCAAGCGCTTTTTCAACAGGACGAAATTTTAGCCGCGCGCCTTTGGGGCATGAAAGAGACCGAAAAATACGATGTTTTTATAGGAAAAGATCCGATAGATATAAATATCATCGACAATAAAACCCTAAAATACGTCTACGAAAGCCCGGCTAAAGACGTTCTGCACTCTTTAGAGCTGATCGAAAAAGAGTATAAAAGATATCCTATCATGTACTTTTACGGTCTTGGCAACGGTATTTTTTATAAAGCCTTGCTAAAAAACGAAACGCATCAAAAAGTCATAGTCGTAGAGCCCGAGATAGAGATTATTTATATAGCATTAAATTTAATCGACTTATCCGAGGAGCTGATTAGCAAAAGGCTGGTTTTATTTTTCTCAGAATTCGCAACATACTCGCAGTTTTATTTTACAATCTCAAAAGAGATTTTTTCATCTTACGCTAAAACTTATAATCTGCATATCCATACGCCATTTTATCAAACTTTTCATGAAGATATAGTGAGAATAAATAAAGACTTCACTAGAGCCGTATCTCAAATAGTGGTAGCTCACGGCAATAGCATAGACGATACCCTAATAGGCATAAAACACCACATAGAGCATATTCCGGAGATGGTTACAAACTATTGCTATACGGATTTAGTCAGAAAAAGACACGGGCTCATGGATACGGCAATCATAGTATCTACCGGCCCGAGCCTAGATAAACAGCTTGAGACGCTTAAAAAATTCGCTCCGTATTTTACGGTTATCAGCCTTGACGCATCGTATCCTATTTTGTTAAAGCACGGTATAAAACCAGACTACGTAACATCAATCGAGCGCGTAGAAGCTACGTCCAGCTTTTTTAAAAACAAAAACAAAAAAATAGACGAAGATATTTATTTTATAGTAGCGTCGCTAACGCATAAAAAAACGGTAGATAATATTTTACCGCGCCGCCTAGCTCTTACGATGAGACCGCAACAAAGCGAAATAGTATTTAATATGCCAAAATACGGCTATCTCGGCATCGGCCACTCTACGGCAAACCAGGCTTATCAGTTAGCTTACGCTCTCGGACATAAAAATATTATTTTAATAGGTCAAGATTTAGCCTTTGCCCCGGACGGCAAATCTCACGCCAGCGGGCATGCATTTGCTCAGGCTGACGAATACCTATACGTAGAAGCTTACGGCGGAGAAGGTGAAGTAAGAACGACCTATATATGGGATAAATTTAAAAATCAGTTTGAAAAAGATATAGAGCAGGCTAAAAACGAGCAAATCACTACCTATAACTGCACGGAAGGCGGTGCTAGAATACAAGGAAGTATCGAAAAACCGTTTTTGGAAACTGCAGAAGAGCTTAGTAAAGATAAAAAAGTAAAAAAACTACCGCACATAGAAAAAAACAGCGAAAAAACGGCAAACAAAGACCTGCTCAAAGCCTACAAATTTATCGTAAAAAAAGTACAAACTCAAAATAAAGCAAAACAAAGAATAGAAAAAACATTCCTAGAACTAGTTCCCAAGATCGATAAGATAATGAAGATCAAAGATGAAGGCAAAGTGGACGAAAGTCTATTTGATCCGCTAGTAAAAATTATCGACAAAATAGATAAGCTAAAAAATTACATTAGTGGACAAAATCTAAAAAAATATATAGAAAACGTCTTGCAAATCGCCGTGTATCATCAGGAGCTAGAACTAGCTAAAATTTCGGTCGCGCCTAGCGATACTAAAATGGAAAAAGTAAACAAGCTGCTCGAGTGGGCCGAGATGCATAAATACTGGATGTTTTCTGCCGCCGGCGGTATAAATGCTGATATGGAGGTAACCAAAAAAGCATCCGAAAATCTAGTCAAAGAGCTAAAGAAGCGAGGACTAATAGAAACAAGCGAAATCGGAGAGGTAAAAGAGGAATTTAGGCTAAGCATTTAAATTTCGATTTTTCTTTATTTTTAGTCTTTATTTGGTAAAATCACGCAAATTTAGCTAAATCGGACGAAAGATTGTTTTCAAATATTTATACGTATAGGTTTTTTATCGTAAATTCGGTCAAAAACGAGTTTATAACCAAATTCGCAAAAAGCAAGCTGGGCGTAGCGTGGGCGATACTGCATCCGCTAGCCCAGGTGCTCATCTACGCGACCATACTCTCCTCCGTACTCTCGGCCAAGCTGCCTGGCATCGATAGCAAATACGCCTACGCAATCTACCTAATGAGCGGGATGCTTTGCTGGATGCTTTTTAGCGAGATTTTTTCGCGCTGCATCGGTATTTTTACCGACAATGCCAACATAATCAAAAAAATGTCCTTCCCTAAAATCGTCCTTCCGGCTACCGTAGTTTTAAGCTCGGCGATAAACAATCTAATTTTATTCGCCGCAATAGCAGTCGTATTTGCTTTTTTGGGACATTTTGCCGGCGCAAATTTGATCTTTTTGCCGATTTTGTCCGTCATTACTATGATGCTAGCCGTAGGATTTGGGCTGTTTTTCGGCGTCATAAACGTCTTTATGCGCGACGTAGGCCAGATCATCGCCATCGTATTGCAGTTTTTATTTTGGCTAACGCCAATCGTTTATATGACGAGCATTTTACCGTCAAATTTGCAAGAGCTAATCTACATAAATCCGCTTGTTGGCGTAGTTAGCGGCTATCACGATATTTTAATTTACGACAAGATGCCCGATTTTTCGCTTTTGATTTATCCGATTATTATCGGCGCGGCAAGCCTTGGAGCCGCATTTTTCGTTTATAAACGAGCCGAAGAAGAGATGGCGGACGTTTTATGATTTTATCGGTTCAAAATATCTGCAAAACTTACTTGGATTACGAGAGCAACTTTAAGCGATTTGCCTCGTGGTTTAGCAAAAATAAAGAAGAAAAAAACGTAAAAACCGTACTAAAAGACGTAAGCTTTGACGTGGGAGCCGGCGAAGTAGTCGGACTAATCGGTCAAAACGGAGCGGGCAAGAGTACCCTTTTAAAAATCATATCGCACACGCTAAAGCCCTCAAGCGGCCGCGTAACGAGCAGTGCTAAAATTTCGTCTATTTTGGAACTAGGCATGGGCTTTCACGGCGATCTAACGGGTAGACAAAACGCCTATCAGTCCTGCTCTCTCATGGGCTACTCAAAAGAGCAAATCGACGAAATAATAGCCTACATCGAAGACTTTGCCGAGATAGGCGAGTATTTTGATTATCCAGTGCGAATTTACAGCAGCGGCATGCAGATGCGCCTTGCTTTTTCGGTCGTCACGGCAAACCGCCCAGATATACTCATCATCGACGAAGCGCTATCGGTAGGCGATGTGTATTTCCAGCATAAAAGCTTTGATAAGATAAAAGAATTTAAAAGCCTAGGCACTACGCTCATCATAGTTTCGCACGATAGCGGTGCGATAAAATCGATCTGCGACCGAGTAATCTTGCTAGAAAAAGGGCAAATTTTAAAAGACGGCGAGCCTGAAGCCGTACTTGATTATTACAACGCCCTAATCTCAAAAAAACAAGACGTACAAATCTCGCAAGTAGCCCTAGAAAACGGCAAAATCGCAACCATATCCGGCAACAAAAAAGCCTGCATAAAAAACGTGGAAATTTTAGACGCCGTAGGCAAAAAGATACAAAATTTGGAAGTCGGCAAAAAAATCAAACTAAAAGTAACGGTACAAGCAAACGAAAATTTGCCGTCGCTAGTGCTAGGCTATCAGATCAAAAATCGCTTCTCGCAGGTCGTCTACGGCACCAACACTTACCATCTAAAGCAAGCTTTAAAAAATCTCAAAAAAGGCGAGGAGTACGACTTTAGTTTCGAATTTGACGCAAATTTGGGCGTCGGATCGTTTTCGGTCACAATAGCGCTGCACGATAGCGACAACCATCTGCAAAACAACTACGAATGGCGCGACAACGCAATCATTTTTAACGTCGTAAATTTTAGCAAGCCCGATTTTGTCGGTCTTGCGCATCTTGAACCGAGTTTAGAAGTAAAGAGAATAAATGGATAAATTTTATAAAAGTTTCGAGGATAAATTTAGGGGAGATAAGAGCGAGATCAAAAAACGCCTGCTTGCTTATGAGCCGTTTTTGCAAATCTTAAAACAAAACGATGAAAAGCCGGCGGCGGTCGATCTAGGCTGCGGCAGAGGCGAGTGGCTTGAAATTCTAAAACAAAACGGCTTTACCGCGCGCGGCTGCGACGTGAGCGAGGAGATGATAAAAGAGTGCGAGAAAAACGATCTTGAAGCCAAAAAACAAGGAGCGATAGAGTTTTTAAGCGAGTTAGAAGACTCAAGCCTTGCGCTAGTTAGCGCATTTCAGCTTGTGGAGCACTTGGAGTTTAGCGAGCTTTGCGAGCTAATCAAGCAGGCGCACCGAGTTCTCAAAGACGGCGGTATCTTGCTACTAGAAACGCCAAATCCTGAAAATTTACGCGTCGCTACGCTAACTTTCTATCTAGACGTTACGCACGTTAAGCCTATCCCGCCGATGCTGCTTGAGTATCTGTGCGAATTTGAGGGCTTTAGCGATACTTTTATGATGAGACTAAACTCAAATTTGAGCTTTAGCGAGGATTTAGAAAACCAAAACGTAACGCTAAGAGACGTTTTGAGCAGCGTCGGGCTTGATTACGCGGTTTTGGGGCTTAAAAACGGCGACGAGAAAACGCGCGAAGCGTTTTTGAGCGCGACCAAAAGCGGCTTTAGCTTTGAAGAGCTAGCCGATAGGTTCGACGCAGGGGCGTTTGAAAATAAAACTCAGATGCTCGAGCTAAAAAACGACGTCTGGAAGGAGTCTTTGGAGACGAAAGAGGCTCTTTGGAAAAGCTCGCTTGAGCTGATGGAAAGCAAAAATCAAATCGCTAATTTGCAAAATGAAAATGCGCGCTTACACGAAGATTTAGAAAATCTACTGGGCAAATATCTCGCGCTAAATCACAAAGTATACGTCCTAGAAAACGAAGCTCCCGTTATCAAAAACGATATCGAGCAGCTTAAAATTTTCGTCGCTAAATTTAAAAGAGTCGCAAAGCCGCTTATTTGGGTCTATAAATTTTTGAGATTTTGTAAAAATTTAGCTAAAGATAATCTCAAAAAAGCGCTCAAATTCGGTATAAATTTAACCGAAAAGACGGCAAATAACAATCCTAAATTTAAAAAGAATCTCAAGATATTTTTAAATAAATTTCCTGCGCTTAGGGCGAGAATTTTTAGTCTCAAAGGTCAAATAAGAGACGATATCTACGTATCGCAAGAAGGAGTTTTCGAGCCTAACGTATTTGAGCTAACCCACTCAAAAGAGTACGAGCGAAATTTGGAGCTGAAAAATCTCAAATTTAAAGAAAACTTTAGCGAGCTAACCGTCATCGGCAACATCAGCGGACACTATAGTTTGGCCGCGATAAACAGAAACATCGTATTTAGACTGCTCGGTAAGGTAAAAAACGTCTTTGTAATCTGCTATCACGCAAACTATTTCGATAAAATCGAAGACATCGCGATAACCAAAGACGAGTACGAAACGCTAAGAAGCATAGTACCCGATAAAAACGCGCATCCAAAAAGAAGCGACGACAAGGTCGCGATTTACCACCACTACCCGCTAATCGAAGACGTGCGCGAGGGATACGGCTTTGAGATCGCGGTATTTTTCTGGGAGGAGTCGCGTATCCCGCCTAGGACGATCGAAATTTTAAACGCCAAGTATAAAGGCATTTTAGTTTCGACGTTTTTTATCAAAAAAATCCTAATAGATAACGGCTGCTATACGCCCGTAAAAGTAGCCGACATCCCGCTAAAAATGCCGCCCGAGCCAAGCGTTTTGCAAGAAAATAGCGAACAAAAGCGCGAGATAAAGCTCTTTCACATCTCGTCGTGCCTACCTAGAAAGGGTGCCGACGTGCTGCTACGAGCCTTTAACGAAGCTTGCAAAAAAGCTAAATTTGAGCTAAGCCTAACGATAAAAAGCTTCCCTAATCCGCACAACAGCGTAACCGAGCAAATCGAGCTTTTAGTCGATAAAAAATAC
>CAUQPE010000014.1:0-24730 GCA_963519915.1 uncultured Campylobacter sp.
GCATAAACCTAGAAGCCGATACCACTAACGGACTAGGAGAAATAAAAATATCCCAAGGCGGAGGCACTACTAGCAACTTCGTATATCCAAATATAGGACACGTCGCCATACACGCCAAAGATACGAAGTGGACAAACGTAGATAGAGGCACCGGCGGCAATCCTAGCGACTGCATAACAGATAGCGATACCACGACAGAAGACGCAAGCGGCAAGATAGGTTGCGATACCCAAACTAGAGGCGAGCAAAATTTACTATTCGTACCAAATGATATAGCGGCGCAAAATTTAACCGTAACTAATTTTGCCGGCGGAAATATGACATATATGTCAAACGTTGCGCCTATGGGAGCAAACGTAACGTTTAATCTAACGGCTAGATTAGGCGATGCTGCCAGGACGACTGCTACGCTATACCATACCGGTTGCTATTCTAGAAACAATAATTTTACATTAGGAATCGGTCAAATTTTAGGCGACTTTAGAACAAACAACGGCGGTGCGGCGACGCTTGCAGATATTCGAAATGCAATTATATTTTTTGATAACAATCCGCCTAGTTTCGTAAGAAAAGTAAACGCCGTAGCAAACAACGGCGCATATAGCGTAAATGCCAGCGCTTTTACCGGCGGCACGGCAAACGTAAACCTAAGACTAAATTTTACTAGAAGCGTAAATATACCTAAAAATCCATTTACTTTAAGCAACCAAGACTTAACGATAGGCAATATATCGGATACAGACTCCGTAGCCGGCGCTGCATACGCAAGACCTACCGTCGTCAGTACGACGCAGTTTTACTACGGCAGGGTATATGCGCCGACATACACCGGCCCTCAAGCGGGATTTAACGAAAATCTATACTACGGCATATATTGTAACGCTTGCAATAACGCCATATATGCTCTAGCCGCAGGCACTCAGCTACCGCAAGCGAGTAATTGGTTTGTAAATGCGGCTCACCAAAATTTAGCTCAAGGAACGAGCGGAGTACTAGCAGGCGCTGCTACGACTACGATAGCTCCGGCCACTCCGGTTCCGGCAAACGGTATAGGCAACATGAGACTGTCAAGCACCGTAGTAGGTACGGACGTCATCAGCATGCCTGCATCAAATTGGCTTATATTTGACCCGATAAATGCTTTGGCTGCCGTAAATCGCTTTACCGTTAACTTTACGTCAAATAACGTAAACTGGGGAGGACGAGCGCTAGATGAAAACGGAACGGACGTAGGCGTAGGCAACGTCGTCGGTACGCAAGGCGGCGGTAGGCTAAATAATATCATAAACAAACCAAGCAAGAGAATAGAATGGTAAGAGCAAAAAAGGGCTTTTCTTTAATAGAACTTATACTAGCCATCGTTATAATGGGATTGACGATGGCTGTAGTGCCAAATGTATTTTCTAGAGTATCGGAAAATAACAGCCTAGCCGTAATACAAGAAACAGTAATGGATGCTAAAACAAGACTAGCTATCATCTCTACCGCGGCTTGGAGTTGCACCGGACGGAACGATTTCCAAAGACTTTCGACTCCTATATTTGGGGGTTTAAATAATTTTTACACCACAAACGGTATACCTCAAGAGGGAAGAAGAATTTTTTCCAATATAGCAAGAACAGGCGTAGTATGTAGCCCGTGGGAAAACAGAACAGGCGTTTTGAACTCATTTAACGGAAGACGTACGCAGATAATTAGCGCCGCAGGATACGATAGAGATAGCATAATAACGGCAAATTTGGTAAGCACCGTAAATCTCTCGCGAAATATGTCCGGCGCAGCAGACAATGACGTACGGGAGATTGCCGTAACGGCAACCACTCAAAACACTAGAGGACAAGGAAACGGCCATCAGATAATCCTGCGAGCATATTCGGCCAATATCGGCGACGCGCCCGTGATTTTAACCAAGGTCTGGTAGGTAAAATGAAAAAAGCTTTTACGCTACTTGAACTAATGGTCGTTATAGTTATAATAGGACTATTATCGCATATGGGCATCCAAATGACTCTTAATATATATAGAAGCTATCTCCAAAGTAGAGCCATCAATACCCTAGAAACGCAAACCGAATTAGTTCTAGAGCAAATTTCAAAAAGACTTGCCATACGAGTTAGGGGTTCAACAATAGGAAAACAGCCGGCCGCCAACGGAAACGGAGCTTTCGTATCTACGAGCGCGGCGGGGTTAAACAATACCTTTTCTATCCTAGAGTGGGTGACGTATAGCTACGAGAGTTTTCAAGATGGAGGATGGAGCGGTTTTGCAGACCTGAGTAGTCCAAATACCGCAATAGCAGCCATAGCCGGAAGCGGAACAATATCGACTCCCGGAAGCAGATTGGCCGTAGCCGCGGCTGCGCCTAACTTCTCAGCTGATCAAAATATAAAAGATCTCACCAGCAATGCAGCCAGCATAGCTAACGGCAATATAGGTATAGTGTTTAAAAACATGAGTCTTAACCCCGCTACTTCTTTTGGCTATAACAGAACGAATGCAAATTCCATAGGCACCATAGTAGCCAATGGTCAAAATAACATACTAAGTATAGCAAACTACAGAGATGCTCTTATCTCGGAACAATACTATTTACTTCATACGGCTTATGCGGTAGTTCCTGGCGTGGCTAGTGCTAATGGAGATTTTAGCTTATTCCTTCATTATAATTTTCGTCCATGGGCAGGACAAGAATACAATAACGGAAACTCAGATCTGCTAGCTACAAACGTAACGAGATTTAACTTTACGGAAGCAAACGGTATTATAGTTTTAAAACTATGCATAAGGGACGGTCGCAGATCACTAGAGCCTGCAGAAGAAGAGACTACTGTATGCAAAACAAAGGCGATATACTAATGAGAAAAGGATTTAGTTTAGTAACGGCGATTATTTTTATAGTTTTGATAGCTACTTTGGCTATGTTTTCGCTAAATACTTCTGCAACTACGGCAAAACAAACATCGGATGTGTTTTTACGAGAACAAGCCGAACTCTTAGCTCAGGGCGCTACCGAGATAGCTGTTTTTAATCTCCTAAACACAAATTTCACGCAAGTAGCAAACTGCGCATTTTTAAACGCGGGCAATCCTACTCCTCTTTTACAAACAACTTTTCCAACCAACAACGTCGCCACCTCTTTATTTACAGTAACAGTAACAGTAAATATGGCACTCGGCACCATAGGAGCTTGCGACGGTACTGCCGGTAGAGGTTCGGCGGTAGTGCCGATACTAACCCCGGAATCCGCCGGAACGGTTATACTAGACGTAGTTGTTACATCGGCAAATGCCAATGTTCCGCCGATAAGAATTCACAGACGCACGATTCAAAAGCTCTAAAATAATACTTTATATGCTATAATGTTAGCACTTTAATGCAAAGGAGAGATGATGAATTTAAGCATCGTAGGTAAACAATTTGACCTAACAGACTCAATCAAACAACACATAGAAAACGCATTTGATGCGCTTAACAAATACGGACTGGATATTATTTCGGGTCGTTGCGTAGTTTCTGCGGACGAAAAAAACGGCAAAAAAGGCTTTAGCGTAGAATTTGCGCTAAATTTGGCAAAAAAAGACACGATCGTAATCCGCCACAAAGACAAAGATCTCTACGCTGCGGTAGATCTTGCGCTTGAGCGCGCATCAAAGGTGCTTCGCCGCGAGCACGACAAAAACACAACCGTCAAAAATAAAGACGACGGCAAAGCGGTTAGAGCTGCGATCGCCGACGAACATATAAACGACGGCGAGATAGATGAGATAATCCCTATGGAGCTTGAGCTATATAAACCCCTAGAAATCGAAGAGGCTATGCAAAAGCTAAAAGATAGCGATGCGCAGTTT
Source organism: uncultured Campylobacter sp. (assembly GCA_963519915.1). GTDB lineage: Bacteria > Campylobacterota > Campylobacteria > Campylobacterales > Campylobacteraceae > Campylobacter_A. Next base: position 3,849 of record CAUQPE010000014.1, read on the forward strand.
TACGTATTTAACGATATGGACGCCAAAATGCGCGTGATCTACAAGCGCTCCGACGGTAAATTCGGACTTTATTAATCAAATTTAGGCGAGACAACTTCTCGCCTTTTTACTTTCACATCTACAAAACCGCTAATCAAATTTCAATCATTTATTACCGACTTTGCGACGCATTGCTTAAATTTTAATGATAAGCAAATTTGTGCAACACCGATAGGTAGTTTTAAATACAAGATTGTTTAATTTAGCAAGATCAAATTTGAAAAGCTATTTTTAAATTTGATGATTGCAAGAGAAAATAGCCATTTTATGTGAAATTTTTTCATCAACCAAAAACCCTATAGGCAACCACACTCAAAACATGTAAATTTAGCCTCGTCAAGCTTCTAAGACTTTAACCACTAGGCATCAAGCCCAAATTTCCCCGCCAGCTTGCCGCGACTTAAAACTACACCAAATTTATACGATACCCAAAACCGTGCCCAGGATTGACGGATTTTTATTTTGTAAGGCTTGCTGTTTTTCTAGCAAGGAGTTGCTTTGCAAACTAGCTCGTAGCTCCTTTTCGTATTTGGTCAAAAGATCGTCCAGTACGGTTTCAAGCTCATCTCTTAGGCTTTTTTTCATATCGGTATTTAGCCCTAGAGCCTCCATCAGCTCCTCTTTTTTGACCCTTAGTTTTTCCTGGATTTTTTGTTCGTTCATCTGCGATAAAAATCCAGCCGCGCCAAGCTCGGCAAGGGTTCTTTTAAACCCCTCTACATCAGGCTCTTTGGAGGTTTTTACCTGCACGGTAGCTTTTTTGAGCTCCTGTTCAAAGTCGCCCTCTTTTGCTGCTTTTGCACTCTTTTCAGCAACTTTTTGCGCAAGCTCGGCCAAAATCTTTTGGATAAATTTTTGCTCTTCGATCGTCATTTCGCATCCTTTATAAAAGATACATTATCGCAAGCAAATTTTATTCCTTAGCTCTATCTGCGATAAATTTAGCAAATTTTTCATTATCGTTTGGACAGTCTACAACGTCGTAAAAATCAAATTTTAGCTCGTCCGCGATATGGCGAAATTCCTTTGATAGCTCAAAAACGGTTTCGGAGTTATCGATACAAAACGAGATCGGATAAACGAGCGCTTTTTTATCTTTTATCTCGGCTAATGCCTGATTTAGCGATGGTTCTAGCCACTTTACGGGGCCTAGCTTTGACTGGTATGCGAGCAAAATTTCCTTAAATTTTACTCCGCGCTTTTCTAAAATTTCGGTTAAAATTTGAACGTGCCGCTTGACGTGCTCCTCGTAAACATCGCCTGCATCAATGATTTTTTGCGGCAAAGAGTGCGCCGAAAACACCAGCGTTATATCGTCCGTATTTAGATTACGCGCGCTTTTTTCGATGCAGTCTGCGATGATTTCGTTATATCTATCGTCCGCAAAAAACGGCTCTACGATTTTTATTTTTGCTTGTAAATTTAGCTCACGGCACGCCTTTTTAAAGTCGTTTAGGCTTGACGTCACGGTGGTGATAGAGTGATGCGGGTATAGCGGAAAAACGACGATCTCCGAGGCCTGCGCAAACTCGGACAAAACGTCCTTTGCAAAAGGCGGCGTGTAGTTCATCGCAAATGCCGCCGTCTCGTCGCGGTCTAAAAAATGCGAAATTTTACCGCAAAGCCTAGCCGTAAGCTCGCAGATAGGCGACTTGCCGCCGATTTGGCGGTAGTTATTTTGCGCGGTTTTTAGGCGCGATTTTGTTATCGCAAATGCGACGAATTTACGCAAGAGCTGGCTTTTTATCCCCAAAATACAGGGGTCGTTAAACATATTTTTTAAAAATACCTCAACCTCGCTAAGGTTGTTTGGTCCGCCCATGTTTAGTAGTAAAATTAGCCTCATTCGCAAACCTCCTGAGCCTTTAACGCGTCTTCGAGCGTACTTAGATCGCTTTTTGCGCCGCAACATGCCTGATAAAACTCGTTAAGTAACGCTTTAATCGGCGAAACGTCGCCGTAAACTTTCAAATTTTGCTGCCCGTCGAGCGTGTATTTGTTTAGCTTAAGGCCCAGCATATCACCAAAATACACGCCTCCGTTCGCGGCAAATTCGATCGTAAAGCGTTCTGCTTTAAAGCGCTTTGAGTTATGGATACTAGCTAGAGTCTGGTTTTTAAATTTAAGCTGAAAAAGCGAGTCGGTTTCGCTTCTTTTATCGTCGTTTTGGATTGAAACTTTATTGCTAAAGATTATCTCGCTACACGTTATAAACCTTGCAACGTCGATATTTTGTAAAATTTCAAGCTGCAAATTGATGCCCCTACTAAAGCCACGAGCGATATTTATCGAAAAAATTTCTTTTTCTTTGGCAAGCTCTTTTTTTATCGAGGCGATAACGGGATTAAATCTATCTATAAAAGCCACATAAGCGCCTATATTTTGGGATTTAAAGCAGTATTTTAGCTCCCTTATCTCGCCTGATTTGCAAAGCCAAGGATCAAGCATGATAAATTTTATAAAATTTAGGCATTTAGGTATCAAATTTAGATATTTATGCGTGTCGGTAACGATGAGAGCGTCGATGCGCACGGAGTCCAAAAGGTCGTTTATATTATCGTAAAAAGGAATCCGTCCGCAAATTTCGCTATTTTTAACGCCGTCAAAAATCGCCGCAAGCTCAAAGTGTTCGGAGCGACGAAGCTCGTTATAGTAGTGCTTCGCGTCGTTTCCAAATCCTATTATCGCAACTCTTTTTTTCATAATCTTTTTTCCAAAATTTAATGTTTTTTAGGCAATTATAGTCAAAAATAGTAATTAAACGGATAATGCGAGCGATTTTTAAATTTTACCGACGCCTTTTTATAGCGGGCCTCAAACAAGTTTTATCAAATTTATGCTAAAATCAGCCCTATTTTAAAACTTTAATCAGGAAAAAACGATGGATATTAGAGAGGCTTATTTAAATTTTTTTGCAAGCAAAGGTCATGAGATCATCCCGTCCGCGCCGCTAGTGCCAAACGACGCTACGCTACTTTTTACAAATGCTGGTATGGTACCGTTTAAGAGCATTTTCACCGGCGAAGTGCCGCGCCCTACTCCGCCGATCCGCACGAGCTGCCAGACCTGCATACGCGCAGGCGGCAAGCACAACGACCTAGATAACGTCGGCTACACCGCGCGCCACCACACGTTTTTTGAGATGCTAGGAAACTTTAGCTTCGGCGAATACTTTAAAAAAGACGCGATCGCGTATGCGTGGGAGTTCGTCACGCAGGTGCTAAAACTACCAAAAGACCGCCTCTACGTGACCGTCCACGAGAGCGACGATGAGGCGTTTGCGCTATGGGAGCAGCACATCGCAAAGGAGCGCATTTATAGATTCGGCGATCACGATAACTTCTGGCAGATGGGCGATACGGGACCGTGCGGACCGTGCTCGGAGATCTTTTATGACCAGGGCGGCGAGCACTTTAACACGCCTGAGGACTACATGGGCGGCGACGGAGATAGATTCCTTGAAATTTGGAACCTAGTTTTCATGCAGTACGAACGCAGTAGCGACGGCAAGCTCACTCCGCTACCAAAGCCTAGCATCGACACGGGCATGGGGCTTGAGCGCGTCACGGCGATAATGGAAGGCAAATTTAGCAACTACGACAGCTCGCTTTTTATGCCACTTATAAACGAAGTAGCAGCGCTTTGCGGCAAGCCGTACGCGTATGAGAGCGGCGCTAGCTACCGCGTCATCAGCGACCACATCCGCTCAGTGACTTTTCTGCTGGCTCAAGGTACGACTTTTGATAAAGAGGGTCGCGGCTATGTGCTTCGCCGTATCCTGCGCCGCGCGATCAGACACGGATATCTGCTGGGAATCAGAGAACCATTTATGTACCGTCTCGTAGGTAAAGTCTGCGAGCTAATGGGCGGCCACTACGCCTACCTAAACGAGAAAAAAGAGGCTGTAAAAGAGCAAATCAGGCTCGAAGAAGAGAGATTTTTAGCCACGATAGCAAGCGGGCTGGAGCTTTTTGAGAGCGAGCTAGCTCGCACGAAGGATATTTTTAGCGGCGAGGCTGCGTTTAAGCTTTACGATACGTTCGGATTTCCGCTTGATCTTACCGCCGACATGCTACGCGAAAAAGGACTCAAAGTAGACGAAGCAAAATTTGACGAGCTAATGAGCGAGCAAAAAGCGCGCGCTAAGGCTGCTTGGAAAGGCAGCGGCGATAAGAGTGCAAAGGGCGATTTTAAGGCGCTTTTAGAGAAATTCGGCGAAAACAAATTTAGCGGCTACGAGGAGCTTGAGCGCACGAGCAAGGTTTTGGCGCTGCTTGACGAGGACTTTAAAGAAACTCAAATTTTAAAAGCGGGCGAGCAAGGCTGGGCGATGTTTGACGTGACGCCTTTTTACGCGCAAAGCGGGGGCCAGGCGGGCGATAGCGGCGAGATCGCGGGTGCGGCCGACGTACTAGATACGCAGAAGTTTTTCGGACTAAATTTATCAAACGTCGCGGTTAAAAAAGAGCTTAAAATCGGCGATACCGTGAAGCTAAAAGTAAGCGAGCAAAGAGCCGAGATCGCGCGCCATCACAGCGCTACGCACCTGCTCCACTCTGCGCTTAGAAGCGTGCTAGGAACGCATATCGCGCAGGCCGGATCTAGCGTCGAGGCAAACAGACTTAGATTTGACTTCTCGCATCCAAAGGCAGTGACGGCGGAGGAGCTAACGAAGATCGAAAATTTCGTAAACGAAGCAATCGCCGAGAGTATCGCGGCAAAAACCGAGATAATGGACGTCGAGGACGCTAAAAATAGCGGCGCGATCGCGTTATTTGGCGAGAAATACGCCGACAAGGTGCGCGTATTAAGCTTCGGCGAGGTTAGCAAGGAGCTTTGCGGCGGTACGCACGTGAGCAATCTAAGCCAAATCGGCGCGTTTTTTATCACCAAAGAAAGCGGCGTGAGCGCGGGCGTGCGCAGGATCGAGGCCGTATGCTCTAAGGCCGCGCTAAATCTAGCAAAAGCCTGGCGCGGCGAGATCGAAGAGCTAAAAACCGAGCTAAAAAGCGCCGAGCCTATGAATGCGGTAAAAAAACTAAAGGCCGAGATAAAGAGCCTAAAAGACAAGACCAAGCAAGCCAGAGACGCGCACGCGCTAGCGGTAGTGAACGTAAACGAGACAAAGCTTTGCGTCGCGGTGATTGACGGCGGCGACATAAAAGCCACGATAGACGAGTTTAAAAACGAGAACGAAAATGCGGCGATCCTACTCGTACAAGTAAACGAAGAGGGCAAAATCGCTCTGGCCGCAGGCGTGAAAAACGCGCCGTTAAAAGCGGGCGAATGGGTCAAATTTACGGCTCAAATTTTAGGCGGAAACGGCGGGGGCAAGGATGATTTCGCCACCGCGGGCGGTAAAAACGTACTAGCGATAGAGGATGCGATCAGGCAGGCGTTTGAGTTTGCTAAAATTAAGCTGGAAAAATAAGCTTGGCGTCGGTCAAATTTAAGAAAATCGCTTAAATTTGACCGCGGTTTTTGCGGCGTAAAATTTGAGCAAATTTTTGCAAAACCAAATTTAACGCCGCAAAGCAAAATCAAAAATTTGCGTTTTGCGAACCGAGATAAAATTTAAAGGAAAAAATAAGTTTATGAGTTTATTTTATTCGCGCGTTTTGGCGCCGAGTCTTATCGCCGTCAAATTTGCTATAGCGCGAGAAAATTTTAAATCAAAGGGGACAAATGCCCGAATTTAACATAGCTTTTGCAAAGATTAGCAGCGCCCTGCCCTTTATCCACATCCTCTCAGTGGTCGTTTTTATCGGATTTCAAGCAAATTTTTTACTCATCGCTAAATTTTTTATGAAAAATATCGAAGGCGACACGCAAAAATACCAAACGATAATCTCCATGCTAAAGCGCCTGGGCTACGCGATCTACGGTTCGATCGCCGTAATAGGCGTAACTGGCGCGGTACTAGCCAAGCAAAACGCGATCAAAAACGCCGATCCGATGCTAAATACGATTTTGACGACCAAATGGGCGATCTGGGGGTTTTTGTTCCTAAACGTCATTTACGTCACCTACCGCCTAAACAAAGCCGCAAAATCCCTGCAAAATAGCGAATACGTCGAGCTTCACGAAAACCTCATAGTTACGATTTATTATTTCATCCCGCTAAACGTCGCGTTTGCGCTGCTGGCTGCGTATCTGGGCGTATCTTACAGGGAGTTTTGATGATTATTTTGGCTTCGAGCTCGGTCACTAGGGCTAAGGTTTTGCAAGATCACGGCGTTAAATTTGAGCAGGTTTTCTTCGACTACGACGAGAGCGGCGTAGATAAAAATTTACCGCCGCACGTCTACGTTCAAAAGATCGTCGCGGCAAAAAAAGAGCAGTTTCTAAAAACAAACGACGGCGCAAAAAACGTCGTTTTCGCAGATAGCGTCGTCGTATGCAACGGTAAAATTTTAGGCAAAGCAAAAGACGAAAAAGAAGCTTTTAAAATGCTAAAAATGCAAAGCGGCAACACAGCCAGGATCGTAACCGCGATGATATTTTTAGGCGAGAAATTCGAGCTTTTTAACGTCAGCTTTGCCGAGTATAAATTTGCTAAATTTGACGAAGCCGACCTACAAAACTACCTATCGGGCGATCTTTGGCAGGGCAAAGCGGGAGCCATGACGATAGAAAATTTCAACAAAAAATACATCCTAAGCCAAAACGGCGAAACTAGCACCGCAATGGGGCTAAACGTAAAAATTTTAAAGGCCTTTTTATGAGAATTTTAGCTTCGATTTTGTTTATTATCTTTGTTTCGCTGAGCGCGGCGTTTGTTTATCTTTATTCGCAAGTCACCTTTGATGCGTCAAATATTATCGATTTTAAGCCAAAGCTCACGACTCAAATTTACGATAGAAACGGCGAACTCATCGCAAATATCTTTGACGAAAACAGGATCTACGTCAAATACGAGGATATCCCGCCACGCGTCATAGAGGCGCTCGTGGCGATCGAGGATACGAGTTTTTTTGAACACGGCGGCGTAAATCCTGAGGCCATCACGCGAGCTATCGTTAAAGACATAAAGGCGGGCAAACTAGTCGAGGGCGCTAGCACGCTAACGCAGCAGTTAGTTAAAAACATGGTATTAACCAGAGAAAAAAAGCTAACTCGTAAGCTAAAAGAGATGATCATCTCGATGAAACTGGAAAACGAGCTAACCAAAGAGCAAATTTTAGAGCGCTATCTAAATCACGTCTATCTAGGACACGGCTATCACGGCATAAAAACCGCGGCGAAGGGATACTTTAGAAAGGAGCTTGACGAACTCACGCTAAAAGAGATCGCTATCCTAGTGGGCTTACCAAAAGCGCCTAGCACCTACGATCCGACCCGCCACCTAGATCTATCGCTTAGCCGCGCAAACAACGTCATAGCAAGGATGAACGCGTTAGGCTGGATCAGCGACGCCGAGTACAAAGCCGCGCTAGTCGAGCAGCCAGTAGTTTTTGACGACACTCTCACGCAAAACAAAGCCCCGTATATCGTAGACGAGGTGCTAAAAGAGGCCTCAAAGCGCTTTGAGGACATAAAAACCGGCGGCTACGTCATCGAAACCAGCGTTGATTTAAAGGTGCAAGATATGGCGTCCGAGGCGCTAAAATACGGCTACAACGAGATACTAAAACGCAACAAAGACGCAAACGCCAGTATCCTAAACGGCGCTATCGTCGTTACGCTACCTAAAACGGGCGAGATCCTCGCGCTAGTAGGCGGCGTAGACTACTCCAAAAGCAGCTACAACCGCGCCACGCAGAGTATGCGCCAACCGGGATCTAGCTTTAAGCCCTTTATCTACCAGATCGCCCTAGACATGGGTTACTCGCCGATGAGCAAGGCTGCTGATATATCAAGGGTTTTTAACGAAGGCAGCCAGTACGAGTGGCGCCCGAAAAACTATAGTGGCGGCTTCCAGGGCTATATCACGCTGCGCGAGGCCTTGCGTCAGTCGCGTAACCTCGCCACGATAAATTTACTCGACGAGATCGGGCTTGATACGGCTTATAAAAAGCTAACCGAGATGGGCTTTAAAAACATACCTAAAAACCTATCCATCGCACTTGGCAGCTTTGGTATCTCGCCGTTAGAGTTTGCTAAATTTTACTCGATGTTTCCAAACGGCGGCGAGATCGTGGAGCCAAGCCTCATAAAACGCATTATAAATTATCAAAATTTAGAAGCGGTTTTCGAGCCTGCGCGGATATTTGTTACGGAACCCGAGCAGGCATATCTGATGACTGATATGATGAGGACGGTAGTAGAGCGCGGCACGGGACAAAGCGCCAGGCTAAACGGCGTGCAGGTAGCAGGCAAGACGGGCACGACGAATAATAACGTCGATGCGTGGTTTTGCGGATTTACGCCCGAAGTAGAGGTGGTCGTGTGGTACGGCAACGACGATAATACGCCGATGAGAAAGGTCGAGGGCGGCGGACGTACGGCAGCTCCGGTGTTTAAGAAATTTATGGAAAGCTATATGAAGGAGTACCCGCTAAAACAAAAAACCTTTATCGAGCCGGAGGGCGTCTTTCACACCGCATACGAGGGCCTGATCGAAGTCTATACGAAGATCTCGCCGGTACCGAAACAAGACGCGCAAGATACGCTAATCAAACAAGACGACGAGGGGTTGATTTTTTAATTTTACCCCAGAATGCCGGCTAAATTTGAGCGATTTGCTATGCAAATTTAGCCACCGCTTCGTCAAATTTAAACCTACTTGCTAATCCGCTTTTTACTCTTGCTTTCAAATTTATGCTCGGACTTTACGGTCAAATTTGATCTCGCACGGTTAAAATCTAATTTTAAAAGCGCTTTTAAATTTGCTTGTTGATTCTACTCTCGTCAAATTTAAGCTTGCCTGCAAATCCAAAATCAAAGACGCAATAAAATTTGAAGTCAAATTTAAACGAGCTAAATTTCCAAATCCGTTCAAATTTACAACCGTATCGCGCCGAACAAAAATTGCGTCAAGAGCCGCTCAAATTTTAAATTACGCTTCATCTTTCGGGATATACGTACTTCGGTTAAACAGATAGCATGCCGCAAAAATAAGCAGGCAAGCCGACAATACGTTTGAGCTGCCCAAAAGCAGGCTCACCGTCTTTTCGTTATTTCTGGCGATCAGAGCCGCTATCATGAGCACAATCGGATACAAGATCAAAGCAATGCTAGCTAAATTTTCAACCGTAAAAATTACCAAGCAAAGTCGCTGATTTTTTATAAAAAATTTGCTGTATTTTTTCGTAGGGTAGCTTTTTAGGTAAATTTTCGTGAAAAAATACGGCAAAATCAGTATCGCAGCAAGAGAAACGAGCCCGTATAGAACATTGCCTAAAAAATATGCAAAATAAGAGACCATAAGCCCAAACCCGATAAATGCCATACTAGCGCGCCTGATAAGCCTATGCACGTCGTAACGGTTTTTTAGATGCCGAGGTATTTGATCAAATTCCGCGTCCAGGTCGTTTAGCTCGCCGAGTCTTTCCTCTGCTGATTTCGCGCTTTGAGCTAGACCGGACTCTCTGCGCAGATCTGCACCCTCGGGTGCGGGCTCATATGAGCTTTTATTGCGAGAGTAGCATATCGCAAAAACAAGCAAGCAAATCGGAGCTACGACAAGGCCGTACAAAAATCCATAAGCCGCATATCCGCCGCCGCTATCCTTCACGAAAAACGACCCGATAATAAGCAAAATCGGATATAAAATCAAGACTATGCTGGCAAAATTTTCTATCCTAAAGGCTAGGAAGCTATCCCACGGATCCCTCACGAAAAGATAGCTGTATCGCTTGGTTTGATCTCGCCTTAAAACATAAATCGTCCAGAAAATAGGCACAACTATCTTCACAGCGCCCCGAATATGTCTAAAAAATTCAGGCGGCAATTCTATACTGTTGTTTACAAAAAATGATTTCAAATACGGCGCCAACATCGCAAAAAGATAAAAAACGACAAACGTCGACGACCAATACGTCATAATCGCCCGTCTGATAAATCTATGCCTATCATACCGCCTTTTTGCGTCCTCAGGGATAGCAGCAAATTTCTCGTCCAGCTCTTTCATCTCGGCTTGAAATTTTACGTTCACGGCCAGCTCCTTTTAAAAGCGCTAATTTTAGAAATTATATCGAATTTAACGCAGTAAAGCTCCTAAATTTCAGGCTTAAATTTGGCTACAAAGGCATAGCCGCATTTTTTTAGGACTGCTACCGCTTGGCAAATTTAATCAGACAAAAAAGTCAAATTTAACGTCAAACAGCTTTAAATTTAACCCGTTTGCCCTAAAATATCTGCGGATAAAAAGATAGCGCCGCGCCGCGCACGAGCCTAGTCCTGGCGCAAGGCAAGAGTACGGCGATCAGACTCAAATTTAACCCGAGCTTTCGGGCTAAATTTGAGCTGGGTTTCAAAAGCAAAAAGGATAAATTACTCCACGAGCTTCATCTGCTCGGCGCAGATGGCCTTCCACGAGCTTTGCAAATTTGAGCCGACGCACTCCTGCAGATACGGCTTTGCTTCGCTTTCGCGTTTTAGTTTTATGTAGATTTCCGAGATCTGAGCTAGCGCGCGCAGTCTGTTTTCAGGATCTAGGCGCGTATCTACAAGCTCCTGTGCGGCTTGCAAAGCCTCGCCGAGTCTATCCAGCTTGCTTAGCGAGCCGATGTACTCAAAGTCGATTTTTGGGCTAAAAGTGGCGATATGCAGGCGCTTTTGTAGGTCGATCGCCTTTTTAGCGTAAACCGACGCGTTTAAAAAATCGTTCGCGCCGTACGTCGCCTCGGCCATGCGGTCGTAGAGCTCGATGACCTTAAAGTCGTTTTTGCGTAGCGTCTCGACGGCCGTTATCGTCGCGGCGGCGTCGGTGAGCCTGCCTAGCCCCATCAGCGCCTCAAATCTATAAAAAAGCACGGGCGAGACGTCGGCGTACTCCTGCCTAGACGCGATAGCCAGCGCCTCGTCGGCTACACGCAAGGCGTCGTTATACTTCTGCGTCTTTATCAAAACGGAGGCTAGTTTGATGAGCCACTCCACGCGGTCGAGCATGTCGGGCGCAAGGATATTTTGCGAGGCGAGCTCGTGCGCGGCGGCAAAGCGAGAGAGGCGCATATAGCAGTCAAAGAGCTTAAATTTAGCCCCGATTTTATCGCCTACGCCGTAGTTTTCGGTCAAATTTACAGCCGTAACGCAGTCGTTTTGACGGATGGCTTCACTCGCTAAATTTAGCGCCGCCTGATCCAATACCGCGCTAGCGTCCGTATCGTTTAGATCGCGCACGGCCTGGGTATAGCGCAAGACGGAGTCAAATTTACGCTCTTTTAGATAGAGCGCGACCTGCTCTTTTAGCGCCTTAGCGCCAACGTCCGTTTTGCCGTATTTGTCGATGAGCGCGTCGTAGTGATCGTGTAGCTTTGTTGCGTTGCTCTCGTCGTTTCTAGCGAAAAATAGCTTATCTAGCGCATTTTGCACGATAGCGGCGTACTGCCCGTCCGCAAACTCGCTTTGGTATCTTTTTAGGTATTCGTGGGCTTTTTGCGTGTCTGGCGTGCCTGTTAGCGCGATCCCTAGATTTTTTAGCACGGTTTCGTACTCGTCGTCGTTTTTATTTAGACGCGCGAGCAAAATTTCATAAATTCTTGCTGCGATATCGTCCATATTTTTCTCGTGAAATACCCCGGCCAGCGTCGTTAGCTTGGACGCGTCGTTTAGCAGGTACTCTTGATTTCTGTTTAAAATTTTGAGCATAAAGTCCTTGGCGCGGTCAAATTTGGCCTTGTCGATGCTGCCCTGCACGAGGCTCAGAGCCGCGCGGCTAGCGACGTCTAGCGTCTGCGCCGAGTATAGCACGTCCTCATACATCTTTACCGCCTCGTCCTGCCTGCCAGTGACGTAGAGCCTGTCGGCAAACTCAAGAACGGCTAGCTTGGTAAAATTTGAGTTTGGATGCTCGTTCATGAGGATATCTAGCGTGTAGTTCGCGTCGCTAACGAGCTCCTGCCTGAGGTAGGCTTTGGTCACTAGATATAGCACCTCTGGGTAGTTTTCGTCCGACACGAACCGCCTCATCCACGCGCGCCCTTCGCTCGCGACGTCCGCCGCGCCGAGCCCCTCGAAGCTATTTTGCGAGTCTAAAATTTTATCCAAAGCGCGCAGTCTGTATAGCAAAAACTCGCTGGCAAAGATACTATTTGGGTAGCGCCTTAGCGCTGTCTGGGTCGTGGCTATCGTATCGTCGTAGCGCTTGGCGTCGTAGCTTTTTTTCACATCTAGGTACATGTTTATATCGTTGCTATCGCCGCTTTCTATCGGGGCTTTGTTTAGATCGAGCGGTCCGACGCTAGGCGCGGTCATCTGCTCAAATATCGGGGCGAAATTTATCCCTGCGTTTGTTTGCTTTTTAAATTCGCTTAAATTTTGATCTATCACGATAGCGTGGCGTTTGGCTGCGCCGCCGTTTTTGCTAAAAGGTACTGCGGATGCGCCGTAAAGAGGCTCGCTAGACGAGATCAAACGCGAGCTCGCGCGCGGTACGACATAGACGCGCATACCGCCCCTTTCTTCGCGAAATCTCACTTCAGCCAGGGCCAAAATTTTATCATCGACCTTCGGTAGTGCGCCGGCGGCGACGTCGCAAAAATAAAGCTTGCGGTCGTAGGCGAGGATCTCCTCTTTGCAGACGAATTCCTTCTCGTCGCTGATGTTTATCACTGTGTAGGGCCTGCCGTCCTCTGCGCCCGAATTTACGCTCAGACTAAAAGAAAACGCCAAAATCGGTAAAAAAAGCAAAAAATATTTTCTCATGCGACCATTATACCCTTTTTCGTTTAAAAAGCGATATAAAAGCGAATATTACGCGCTTTTGAGGCGATTTTTTTACTAAATTTCGCGCATCTGGATAAAATTTTATTTAGCTTAAATTTAACTTCGTCATAGAGAGAAAATTTGGATTTTGAAGTAGCGCGGTTGCGGGCGAATTTTGTTTAGTTTGGTAGTCAAATTTGACGCCAAAAACCATGCCCACTGAGTCAAATTTGACGTTATAACGCCGCGTTTTGAGATTAAATTTAGTGTAGCGCGCCTCGGCGAATAAATCTATCCGCCAAATTGCTAGCTACTGTGCCGTTTTTACGATTTTAACGAGCTTAAAGGCGTATCCGCTAAATTTCGCCCTACAAAGCGCCACCGTGCCCTTCATCTGCGGCTCTAGCTTAAATTTAGCCACAACGTCGGCGCCATTAGCCTGCACGCTCACTATATCGCCGTCTTTTACCTTTGCGGCTGCGGCAAACGATGCCGAGCCGATTAGCTCTTTCGTTTCATCGCTCAAATTTGAACCGCCAGCCTCATCCATAAAAAACACGACGCTACCGTCAAAGCTCTCAGGCTCTTTTAGCGGCGTTAGCTCGCCGTCCGTCTTAAACTCGCCCTGCTCGCCGTCAGCCAAAACGACGTTTTTACCGAGCATTTGCAAAAACTCGAATATATTTTTTGCGTCCGCATGCGCCAAAAAGGAGCTATCGATTACGATATTTTCGCACTCCTCTAAAAATTCCGCGATCTGCTCAAACTCCTCCTCGCCGACGTTGCACTCGCCGCTTAAGTATCCTTCGTCAAGCTTGTCAAAGTATTCGCGCGTTTGCTTGTCAAATTTAGCCGCGTCGAGCGAGTATTTGCAAAGCAGCGCCAGCACGTAGCTAGCCGATCCGATCTCGCAGCGAACGAGATTTTCAGTGCCTAAAATTTTATCCTCAAAGCAAGAAATATATAAAAATTCATTTTGCTTTATCTGCTCCGCTAGCTGCGGATTTTGCTCGCAGAGCAAGCTTGCCAGGCTTAAAGTTTTTGCATTTTTAAATTCGCCGAATTTCATCATTTATCCTTTAAATTTAACTTGGATTTTATAAAAATTTGTTTTAAGAGGGGGTAAATTTGCGCCGATTAGACGCAAATTTGATTATTTTTCTAGGCCGAATTTGACGGCTGCTTTAGCAAGCTCGAGAGTAGCGTCTACGAATTTATCTTTTTTCGTCGCGTACGGCAAAAATAGCGGTATCTCCGTGCAAGCCGCTATATACGCATCAGCCTCGATAGTCGCGATCGTGTCGTTAAAGAGACCCACGTACTCTTTTAGCTTGTTTGCTTTTGCGCCCTTGTAGATGCAGTCCATGATGTTTGTCATCAAATTTTCGGGGATTTTTACGCACTCTAGGCCTGCGGCGATCAGCTCGTTTTCATAAATTTTAGCCGCGGTCGTGCCGGTAGTGGCGATGACGGCGATCTTTTTAGCGTGCGGGAAATTCGACTTTATCGACGCGGTCGCGATTTTAGCGATGTGTAGGATATTTACGCCGCACTCCTGCGTTAGTCGCTTGGCAAAAAAGTGAGCCGTGTTGCAAGCTATGCAGATAGCCTCGCAGCCCGCGTTTTTGAGCCTCGTCGCGGACTCTTTCATAAAAGGAAACGGATCCTCGCCTCCGTGCAGGATATACGCCGTACGGTCGGGGATCTGCGGGTAGTTGTCGATGACGATAGGGATGTTATCCTGATCTTTTGCGGCATTTGTGAGTTCTACGATCTTAGCGTATAGATCTATCGTAGCCAGCGGTCCCATGCCGCCTAAAATTCCGATTCGTTTCATGAAAAAGTCCTTAAATTTAAAAAAGCCGAGAACGAAGTCTCGGCTAAATTTGGCTCAAAATTCTTAGAGAAGAACAGGAGCGATGAGGAATGCTAACGCAACCGAAAGAGCAACCATGATGGTGCCAGGTACGAAGAATGAGTGGTTAAATACGAATTTACCGACTCTTGTAGTACCGGTATCGTCCATAGCGATAGCGCCCAAAGTCGTAGGATACGTAGGAAGTACGAATAGTCCTGAAACAGCGGCAAATGAAGCTACTAGGATCCAAATTTGACCTGAGTTTTCAGGGCTAGTCATACCTAGCGCAGCAGCGACCGCAGGCATCATAACGCGAGTGGTTGCGGCTTGAGAGTATAGCAAGCAGCTTAGGAAATATAGCGCGACGGCTAATATAAACGGATACTGCGTAACGACGTTTTTAGCTACCTCTTTGATGCTATCGATGTGACCGTTAACGAATGTAGTACCAAGCCATGCGATACCGATGACGCATATGCACGCGTTCATACCGCTTTGGAAAGTGCTGGTTGAAAGCAATTTACTAGTGTCGACCTTACAAAGCGTAGCGATAAGGAAGCCAATAGTAAGCATAAAGCTGATGATCGCAGCGTCTCTAGAGAGGATAGGTTTTGCCACGATGCCAAGGCTCTTTGAAATAACAAGCGCATAGCAAACGACGACTAAAACGCCGACGGCAAATATCGCAACCGATCTTTTCGCATAAGGTTTAAGCTCTTGATACTCTACCTCTTTTATCTCAGAAACAGCGCCTCTAGCTAGTCTGTCTTGATAGATAGGGTCTTTTGAGAGGTCAAGATCGTAAAATTTATTTACGATGAAGGCCGTAATAATCATAGCTACGAAAGTAGTAGATATGCAGATGAAAAGTAGCATCGGATAGCTAACGCCAAGAGGCTCGCAAACGCCGGTCATAGCAACAAAAGCCGCAGATATAGGGCTAGCAGTGATCGCTACTTGAGATGAAACGACCGAAAGCGCAAGAGGCGCGCTAGGTTTGATGTTTTGCGTTTTAGCAACCTCTACGATAACCGGGATCATAGAAAACGCGGTGTGACCCGTACCTGCTAGGATCGTAAGCAGATAGGTAACGATAGGCGCTAGATAGTTGATTTGTTTTGGGTTTTTGCGCAAAATTTTAGATGCGACCTGAACCAAATAATCAAGTCCGCCCGCGACTTGCATCGCAGTAATGGCCGAAATAACGGACGCGATGATTAAAATAACGTCCATCGGGATATCTTTCATATCCACTTTCATACCGAGCATCGCCAAAATAACGACGCCAAGACCGCCGGCATATCCGACGCCCATACCACCTAGCCTAACGCCTAGATAGATACCTCCGAGTAGGACTATAATCTGTAAAATCAGCATTATATCCATAGGAAAACTCCTTATATTAGATTTTTTTACTTACTAAATTTAAAAGGCGCCGAATTTGACTTCGGCGCTTTAAGACTTTTGCTCAATTATTTGCCCATGTGAGGGTTTAGCATATTTTTAGGCTCTAGGATCTTGTCTATCTCCTCTTTTTTCAAATATCCTCTCTCTAGGCAGATATCGCCCACGGCTTTACCTGTTTGCAACGCTTCTTTAGCGATGCTTGCAGATTTTTCGTAGCCGATGTATGGGTTAAACGCAGTCACGATACCGACTGAGCCGAGTACTGATTTTAAGCATGCTTCAGGGTTTGCAGTTAGTTTTCTGATAGCTTTTTCAGCTAGAGTTTTCATCGCGTTTTCAAGGATGAAGATCGAGTTAAATAGCGCGTAAGCGATGCCAGGCTCAAATGCGTTTAGCTCAAATTCGCCTCTCTCGCTGCAAAGCATGATGGTTACGTCGTTGCCGATTACCTCGTAGCACGCCTCGCCTACGACTTCTGCGATGACAGGATTTACTTTACCAGGCATAATTGAGCTACCTGGTTGCATTTGTGGTAGATTTATCTCGCCAAGACCGCATCTTGGGCCTGAGTTCATTAGTCTTAAATCGTTTGCGATCTTGCTTAGGCGAACGGCAGCAGTTTTTAGCGCGCCGCTAACGTGGACGAAATCGGCAGTATCTTGAGTAGCTGCGATGAAATCATCGGCAGGTTTGAAATTTACGCCGGTGATTTGGCTTAAAATTTTATGAACGGCCGCTTTATAATCAGGATGGCAGTTGATGCCTGTTCCGATCGCGGTCGCGCCCATATTTAGCACGGCCATAGACTCTCTTGCGGCGGTGATTTTTTCGATATCGCTTTTGATGTAGCTTGCAAATGCGTTAAACGTGTTGCCAAGCGTCGTAGGAACGGCGTCTTCTAGCTCGGTTCTACCCATTTTGATGATATCTTTAAAGTCTTTTGCCTTGGCTTCTAGCTCGTTTTTAAGTAGCTCCATAGCCTTTAAAAGATCGGTTAGTTTAGCATATGTAGCGACTTTGATCGAACTTGGATAAGTGTCGTTGGTGCTTTGGCCGAGGTTTGTGTGGTCGTTTGGATGCAGATACTGATACTCGCCTTTTTTGTGCCCTAGGCTCTCAAGCGCGACGTTTGTTATAACTTCGTTTGCGTTCATATTGGTGCTAGTTCCCGCACCGCCTTGAATCATGTCTACTACGAATTGATCTAAATATTTACCCGCGATTAGCTCGTCGCACGCTTTTGCGATAGCGTCGGCTTTTTGCGCGTCTAGAACGCCGACTTCTTTATTGGCTAAGGCCGCAGCCTTTTTGATTTGAGCAAATGCCTTTACGAAATACGGATAATCTTTAAGCGGTCGTCCGCTCATGTGGAAATTCTCAAGCGCCCTAAATGTTTGTACGCCATAATATACATCATCAGCTATCTCTAGCTCACCTATAAAGTCGTGTTCTCTTCTGGTTCCCATAATGATACTCCTTGTGATGAAATTGAATAATGAAACTATAGCGCAATTAAACTGATTTTTAAATTAAGATTTTAATTTTTTATTTATTTTTTTATTACTATTTTGTTATTTTTATATATCCATGTGAACTTATTTTATCTTTGAAAATAGCCTAAATAGCGCAATACTTTTTGCTTTTGAATATTATATATTTTTTAAACACGAGCGATAAATATATGGGATAGTGTCTCTAAAATTTAAATTATTAACTTTTTGTTTTACTATTTTATACTTATAATAAAGCTTAACTTAAAATGTTATATTAATTTTTCTTGAAAGAGATTGATGGTTTAAATTTTGATTTTTTGAGTGGTTTTGACGGCTATAAATTTTATATGGTTTTAAATTTGTATTTTTAATGCAGACTGACAAAAGCTTAGTTTTTTATAATTTAAAAAATTTTCGAGCATTAAATTTAAATCTGCTTATTTTTATATATTTAGTTTTTACTTTGTTTTTAGGTCAACGCTAATAAATTTGATAAAATCGCTTCTGGTTGCGCGCCATCATCTAAATTTTATAAAATTTAAAGCTAAACCTTATACACATAAGACTTTATGAGGATTAATAACTTCACCACTGCCACTCAGAGGCAAACTATGCAAAATCATATATTAAAAAAGTTTAAAACGCCTTGTGAAACGATACCAGTACGGTAAAATTTGAATTACCGCAATATAGGTAACCCACCAAAGCCCTAGCAGACTTGCCCATCTTAAGCTCTTTTTTATTATTATATTTTGGCGCCAAAAAATTAGGCATTTATTCTTACATAGCGCCATTACAGCTATTCTATAGACTAATTATTTATCGGCAGCTTTATATCAATAGAGGCTAAGGCCTTAGGACCCCAAAAACTCTACTTACATCGTCATTTTTGCTCAAGCTAAGCCTTACGATACTATTTTCCAAAGCAGCCAAGGCATGAATGACGTTTGGTTCGAGCGTAACCATATCAAGCGCATCCAAGATAACATTGTTTTCTCCAACGCTAAAATCTATCTTGCCACTTAAAACCTGCACCATGATAGCGCCAGGAGCCTTATGCTCCTTCATTTGAGCGCCTTTTTCTAAATTTATGCGTATTTCTTTACTGTGCGGCCCATCAAAAAGCTTAGCTACAGTAACGCCGTTAAATACGTCATTTTGCCATACGATTTTTTCCATTTACAACCTTTATTATAAAATAATAACAGTATTGTAACTCTAATTTTAGATAAAATGATTGATTTTAATTAAGTGTTTTTAAAATTTAAGAATATAGGAAAGAAGGCAAAAGCCTAAAACTAGACTTTTGCAAGGAGTAAAATTACTTTTTAAGCTCTTTGATGCGAGCGGCTTTACCGCGTCTATCACGTAGGTAAAATAGCTTAGCGCGGCGAACGCGGCCTTGTCTCAGAACGGTTATACTCTCTAGGCTTTCGCTATAGATAGGAAAAATTCTCTCTACGCCTACGCTATTTGCACCGATTTTTCTGATGATAAATGTTTCGCCAGTTCCGCTTCCACGTCTCGCTATACAGATACCTTCAAAATTTTGAATTCTCATTTTATCACCCTCTTTGATGCGGATAGCTATACGCAAAGTATCTCCAGCGCGAAAATCAGGCACAGACTTTTGGGCTATTTGAGTTTGCTCAAACGCCTCTATATACTTGTTTCTCATATTTTTTCCTTAGTCGGCGGCTCAAATTTTCGGTATAAATCTGGACGAAAAAACCTAGTTTTTAAGAACGCCATATTATTTTTCAAAGCTCTGATTTTAGCATGGTCTCCCTTTAAAAACGCTGAAACCACACCAGAACCTTTGTAATCACTGGGTTTTGTAAAAGACGGAGCCTCAAGTAAATTCTCTTCAAAACTCTCGACTTCAAGACTTTCATTGTTTCCTAAAACGCCGTCGATATTACGAGAAATCGCATCAGAAATACAAAGCGCCCCCAACTCTCCTCCGGTCATCACAAAGTCGCCGATACAAAAAATTTCATCCGCGTATTTTTCTACTATTCGCTCGTCTATACCCTCATATCTACCGCAAACCAGGCAGATATGCCCTTCTTTAGACAAGCGCCTAGCATCGTTTTGGGTAAATTTTTTCCCAGCAGGCGCAAGAAAAATAGTATGGGGTTTTGGACTACTTTTTAGTAAAAAATTTAAAGTATCATCAAGAGGCTGACACGCCATAAGTAAGCCTGCACCGCCTCCAACCATATAGTCATCTACCTTTTTATGCTTATCTGTGCTAAAATCCCGAGGATTTAAAAAATCAATTGAGACGAGCTTTTCTTTTACGGCACGACCCAAAATACTATCTTCAAAATAAGGTCGCACAAGGCTTTCAAAAAGCGTAATAAAGGTAAATTTCATTAGGAATTTTCCAAAATCAAGATAGCATTTTTGGTATAAATTTTTTTATTTTCCACATCGACTTTTTCTACATAAACGTCGATATACGGAATGTAAAAACTTTTTTCCGACCCTTTGGAAATCAAATTTTCATCGGTTTTTACCAAAAATAAATGGTTTGCACCAACCTCGTCTATATCCTCTACTTCGCCGAGCCTTTGGTTATTTTCGTAAATTTCGCAACCGATGACATCAAAATAGAAAAATTCGCCCTTTTTTAGTTTGCAGTTTTTTCTGGTTTCTTCTTTTGTGGCGTAGATTGTTTTATTTGTAAGAGTTTTTGCACTATCCATATCTTCAAAGCCGTAAAAAGATATAGTATCGTTTGCATGATTGTAGCTTTTTACGACAAGTTCTTTACCGTCTTTATCGCAAAATATAGCATTTTTTTTAAACTGGCTAGGAAAGTCGCCTTTATTATGAAGCTTGACAAATCCCTTTAATCCTACTGTTTTGCCAAGCAATGCAACTTCTACACGCTCACTCAAGAGGTTTTACCGTAACGCGGTATGATGTCGCATCTTTGGCTTTATAGCCCACGATTACAGTTTTTATCGCGTTTATCATCCTGCCGTCTTTGCCGATAAGCTTGCCTGTATCGACTTTATCGGCATAAATTATCAGCTCGGCAAAATTTTCGCCAAGCTCGACTCGCTCGAGTTTCACTTTATCCGGAAAATCAGCGATGAGCTTAGCGTATTCAAGTAAAAAATTTTCTACCATTTTTTAATTATTTGCTAGTTATTTTTGCAACCCTGTCGCTAAGTTTCGCACCGACGCCTTTCCAATAAGCCAAACGCTCAGCGTCAAATTTTACCACCTCAGGCTCAACCATCGGGTTGTAGTAACCGATCGACTCT
>CAUQPE010000015.1:0-24567 GCA_963519915.1 uncultured Campylobacter sp.
CAGGAGATGTTATGAAAAAAATTTCTAGAAGAAATTTCATCAAAACCAGCCTCGCGGCAGTCGCTGTTGGTGCGCTAAATTTGCAAGCGGCACAAGATGACGAGATAAAATGGGATGCGGAATACGACGTCTTGGTGGTAGGTAGCGGCCTTAGCGCAAACGTTGCGGGCATCGTAGCAGCCGAGGGTGGGCTTGGCGTCGCGCTACTAGAAAAGATGTCGCGAATGGGCGGCAACTCTGTAGTTTCTCAGCTTGATTTTGCCTGCGTAGGCTCCGAACAACAGGAAAAGGCCGGCATCAAAGACTCCATCGAGCTTTTCGTAAAAGATCTAAACAAGGCGGGCAAGGGCTTTAACTACATAGAGCAGTCTTATAGGATAGCCGAAAATTCAAAAAGAGCGTATGAATTTGCCAAGGCAAGAGGCGTGCAATACGCCGAAAAACTAAAGCATCTGGGCGGACATAGCGTGGCAAGAAGCCTAGAAACCGTAGGCGGAGGCGGAGCGTGCGTGCAGGCGCTAAATTCTCACTTTGAGAGCAAAGGCGGCAAGACTCTAAAACGCGTAAAAGTCGATGAAATCGTGCTGAATAAAAACGGCGCGGCGATAGGGCTAAAGGTGAGAGAGGAGTATAAATTTGACAAAGACCTAGCCGACGACGATGCGCAAAACGTCTCCGGAGACGTTAAATTTTATAAAGCTAAAAAGGCTGTGATTTTTGCAAGCGGCGGATTTTCGGCGGATAAAGCCTTTAAGGCGGCGCAAAATCCAAGACTCGCGCTAGCATCCACGCCGTCAAATCCAGGTGCGACGGCTGGCGCACTAAAAACGATGGTAAGAGTGGGCGCGATGCCGGTGCAGGTTAGCCTGGGACGCTATTCGTTCGGTATCCCGACGGAGGATTTGATATTTGCGATCGCGGTCGACGGCAAAAACTCAAAGAGATTTATGAACGAGGACGGCGACAGGCAGACTTTGTCCGATAATATTTTAGAAAATATGCAAAAAAACGAAAGCGATATGTTTCCGACGATAATCTTTGACGCAACTGGCTTTGCCTCCAGCCACGATCCAAAGAGGCTGCAAAAATTTATAGAAACGGGCAAGATGAAAAAATTTGAGAGCTTAGACGAGCTGGCGGCGGACTTTAAGCTAAACGCGCAAATTTTAAAAGAGGAGATAAAGCGGTATAACGAAAACGTCGCCGCTAAAACCGATGCCGATTTTAAAAAAGATTTAACCAAAGTCGTTCCGATAGAAAAAGCGCCGTTTTACGCGATACTCGGGGCTCCTGGCATCAGCTATACTCCGGGCGGCGTGAGGGTAAATTTGAACTTTGAAGTTCTTAATATAAATGATAGCAAGCCTATTAAAAATTTATACGCCGTAGGCGAGGCGACGGGCGGAGTGCACGGATTTACGAGGCTTACCAGCTGCTCGACGCCTGATTGTATCAGCTCGGCGATGATAGCGGCGGAGCATATACTAAAAGGCTAAATTTAAAACCCTGGCGGCTAGCAAAGCTTAAATTTATAAAATTTAAACTATAATCGCCGTCTATTTTAATTGAAAGGTGGTGAGGACGTTGCCTGGTATTAAGGTACATCCTAACGAGTCTTTTGACGAAGCTTACAGAAAGTTCAAAAAGCAAACCGACAGGAACCTTGTCGTGACCGAAGTTCGCGCAAGACGCTTTTTCGAGCCTATGACCGAGATCCGCAAAAAACAAAAAATCGCGGCTCGCAAGAAAATGCTTAAACGTCTATATATGCTTAGACGCTACGAGTCAAAGCTCTAACCAAAAGGGTCGCTTCGGCGGCCTTTTCTTTTTAAACTCCCGTTTAACTCGCATCAAAGCCAAAATTTGCCATAATCTACGCCAAATTCAACGATCAAAGGAAAAATATGTCCAAAGTGCCCGTGAGCGAGGCTGCGGAAATCTTAGGCGTAACCAAAGAAGCCGTTTACAACCGCATTCGTCGCGGCACGCTAAAAACCTTTGAAAAAGACGGCGTAAAATATGTGGTTTTGGACGGCTACGAGCCCCAAACCGCACCCAAATCAGCGCCCAAAACTTCAAAATCCGCCAAAAGCTCGGAGTCAAAAAAAGCCGCTAAAGCCGGCGAATTTGACGTGAACGAATTTCTACTCTCGCAAATTGGCGAACTAAAAGAACAAAATCAAAATTTGCAAGCCGATAAAGATAGGCTTTTTCGCGAAAAAGAGCAAATTTTACTAAATAATAAAACCGAAATAGCTCAAATTTACCGCGAAAGAGACGAGAAGCTAAGGGGATTTTTAAGTATGCTCGAGCGTCCGTTGCTAGCGCGTCAAAACGGCGAATACGTAGCGCCCATTGACGTAGAATTTGTCGAGAGCAAGCCTGAGAATGAGGGTAAATGGACGAGCCTGGCCGAGTTTTTAAAATCACAAAATTTAAGTGGCAAGAGCCTAAAAAAAACGCAAAATAAAATCATAAAAAACATCGGAAAATCAAAATTTATCAAATTTAAAAAAGGCGTGATAATGGTCAAAAGCAAGAAAATTTCAAAGGAGCTAGATAAAAAATGAGAGTTTTTAAAGGCATAAAAAAAGTAGCCAGCTACGCTGCTGTGGGTGGCTTTGGCGCGGTCATGATAGCGGGATTGGCAGGCTGCGGTAGCAGCGATAACGGCGGCGAGTCAAGCGCGCTAAACGAAGCGGCGCAAAAAACGGGAGCTTTCGTCATCATCGAGGAAACTGCTCCGGGCAAATATAAAGTCCTAGAGGAGTATCCAAGCAGCGAAACTCGCGTCGTGCTAAAGGACATCAACGGCACCGAGCGCGTGCTGAGCAAAGAGGAGATGGATAAGCTAATCGCCGAGGAAAACGCTAAAATCGACGCCGGAACGTCAAATTTGACGAATCCAAACGCTCAAAATGCGCAACTTTCAAGCGGCGGCATGAGTATGGGCGAAGCGCTTTTAGCATCGGCTGCGGGCGCGATCATCGGTAGCTGGATCGGTAACAAGCTATTTAACAACCCGGGCTATCAGTCGCAGCGCCAAAGCGCGTATAAAAACCCAAGCGCGTATTCAAGAAGCGTCGATAGCTTTAACAAAGCCAAAGCAACGAGCTCGGCGGGTAAATCAAGCGGCGGAAAGAGCGGATTTTTCGGCGGATCAAGCTCGAAGTCTAGCTCAAGCCAAAGCTCGAGTTTTGGAGGCTGAAAATGATAAATTTAAAAAAAATCAACCCGCTAAATAACGAATTTTTAAGCGAGATCGGCTTTACGTGGCACACCGATCCAGACGGCAGCGACTACGTAGCAGACGAGCTAGTCGAGGTTAGCGAGGCGCAGGCAGAGGCGTATTACAACGCCGCAAACGAGCTATACGATATGTTCGTCGCAGCCGCCCAACACGTCATCGACAACAACCTCTACCATGAGGTCGGCATCCCGTTTAACCTCGTAGATCTAGTGCGCGAAAGCTGGGAAAACGATGTGCATTGGCACCTTTACGGTAGATTCGACCTAGCCGGCGGACTGGATGGCAAGCCGATAAAACTCATCGAATTTAACGCCGACACCCCGACGGCCGTGTTTGAGACGGCGATCATCCAGTGGGCGGCGCTTAAGTTTAACCGCATGGATGAGAGCGCGCAGTTTAACGACCTTTATGACGCTCTAAAGCAAAATTTTAGGCGCCTGGTGACGCTAGATGAGGAGACCGAGAGCTTTAACGAGCACTACGAGGGCTGGAAAATTTTATTTAGCTCGGTTGCGGGCAGCAGCGAGGACGAGCAGACCGTGAAGCTACTGCAGTATATCGCCGAGGAGGCGGGCTTTCACACGGCGTTTGCCTACGTCGATGAGGTCGTATTTAACGACGAGGAGGGCGTATTTTTTGACGGAGAAAACTACGAGTACTGGTTCAAACTCGTGCCGTGGGAGGACATCGCCGTAGAAGAGGGCGAGCTAGCCATCATCCTAAAAAATATCGTCCAAAATCAAAAAGCCATCATCCTAAATCCCGCATACACGCTGCTTTTCCAAAGCAAAGGCATCTTGAAAATTTTATGGGATCTATATCCGAATCACCCGCTCTTGCTGCCAGCTAGCGACAAGCCGTTAGCTGGCAAAAAATGCGTGAAAAAGCCGGTTTTCGGGCGAGAGGGCGCAAACGTGAGCGTGATCGAGGCCGACGGTAGCATTAGCTCGCAAAACGGCGGCGACTACGGTCAAAACCGCGCGATCTATCAGGAATTTTACGAATTTAACAAAGACGCCGCCAACAATAGCTACCAAGCCGGCGTGTTTTTCGCCTACGAGGCGTGCGCGCTGGGATACCGCAGGGGCGGCGAAATTTTAGATAACTACTCCAAATTTGTAGGTCATTTTATCAAATAAGGACGCAAAATGAAAATAGTCTGCCTCGATGCCGCGACGCTTGGAAGCGACGTAAATTTGGATGTTTTTAGGCAGTTTGGCGAATTTAAAAGCTACCAAACGACCGCCGCGGCCGAGCGAATAGAGCGGCTAAAGGGGGCGGACGTCGTCATCACGAACAAGGTCGTGATCGACAAAGAGACGATGGATGCGTCAAATTTAAAGCTAATCTGCATAAGTGCAACTGGCATGAACAACGTCGATCTAGTGCACGCCGCGGCAAAAGGTATCGCGGTAAAAAACGTCGCGAGCTACTCCACTGCTAGCGTCGTGCAGCATACGTTTGCTTGCCTTTTTGCACTGACGAATCGCATTAAATTTTACGATAACTATGCGCAAAGCGGCGAGTGGGCAAAGAGCGAGATTTTTACGAATCTAGACCGCAGTATCGGCGAGATAGCGGGCAAGAGCTTTGGCGTCATCGGGCTTGGCGAGATCGGTAGAGGCGTGGCGCGCATAGCGGCGGCATTTGGCGCGAGAGTGAGCTACTACTCAACTAGCGGCGCAAACGCGAACGCCGAGTTTAAAAGGCTAAATTTAAACGAGCTTTTAAGCGGCTGCGATATCGTGAGTATCCATGCTCCGCTAAACGAAAAAACGCGAAATTTGATCGGCGAGCGGGAGCTAAATTTGATTAAAGAGGGCGCCATACTGATGAACTTCGGACGCGGCGGTATCGTGGACGAAAACGCCGTAGCCCGCGCGATAGACGAGCGAAATTTGCGCTTTGCCTCGGATGTGCTAGAGACCGAGCCTATGCGCGCGGATCATCCGCTGCTTCGTATCGAAAACAAGGAAAATTTGATACTCACTCCGCACGTAGCGTGGGCGAGCTTTGAGGCTAGGCAGCGGCTCGTAGCGATGATCGCGGAAAATATAAAAGAATTTTTGAAAGGATAAAAATGGCAACCGAGCATAGTTTTGATATAAGCGCGGCGGTCGATATGATGGAGGTCAAAAACGCGCTGGAGACGGCAAAAAAAGAGATCGCGGCGAGATATGATTTTAAGGGGCTTGCGGCCGAAGTGGAGCTAAACGAAAAGGAAAAAATCATCACGCTTTTAAGCTCTAGCGACAACAAAATCGACGCGCTAAAAGACATCGTGATCTCAAAGCTCATCAAGCGAAATATCCCGCCGGTAGCCGTCACCGAGAGCAAACGCGAAAGTGCTAGCGGCGGAAATATCAAAGCGACGCTAAAACTAAACGACACCCTAGATAGCGAAAATGCGAAGAAAATCACCAAAGCGATCAAGGACGCAAAGCTAAAAGTAACTGCGGCGATCCGCGGCGAAGAGGTGCGCGTAAGCGGCAAAAGTATCGACGATTTGCAAGAGTGCATAAGGCTTGTGAAGGGGCTTAATTTAGAGCTGCCGATTAGTTTTAAAAACTTAAAATAGCGGGCATTTTCGCGAGCGCCTTTAAATGAGCTAGAAAAATTTTGCTCCGCAGGCTACATGCCTAGCACACGCTCAATTTTTCGTCGCAACATTTAAATTCATCTCGCGAAATCATCGCTTGACTTTTGTATTTAAAATTTGACGTTCTTTAAGTTTAACCGCAAATTTAACGTATCGAAATTTTAACTCTCAATCTAAAAATAAAGAAGGATAAAAATGGGCTTTTTTAAGAAAATTTTCGGCAAACAAGTCGATCTTGGCGAGCAAATGCCGATTTATTTCGCAAGTAACGAAGAGGACTACATGCAGCGCGCATTCGAGCAGGCGCGCGAGAGTTTTAGGTATTTTTGGCGCGAGCTTTACTGGGAGCGCCACAGAGTCGTACCAGGGCTTGATTTTGCGATGGTTAAAATTTGCTTTTTAGACGTCGTGAACGGCGAAGAAGTCGGTGAACACATGTGGATAAACGACGTGGATTTTGACGGCGAGACCATCTCGGGCACGCTCGTAAACGAACCCGACGCCGTACAAAACGTAAAAAACGGCGACCGCGTGAACGCAAAGATAGACGAGATGAGCGACTGGATGTTTGCAGTAGGCGGACGCGCGTACGGCGGCTTTAGCGTGCAGGCGATGCGCTCGCGCATGCAAAAGGCCGAGCTAAAAGAGCACGATAAAGCGTGGGGGCTTGATTTTGGTGATTTTAACGATATTTTAGTCGTTTACGAGCAAAAAGAACACCCGGAAAATTTGATCGAGCACCCGATGTGTAAAAATGTACGCGAGAAATTTGAGCAATACGTCAAAGAGAATCCAAGTATCCTCACGGACGCCGATGAGCTCGGATTTACGCAGCTACACCACGAGGCGCTCGCGGGCAATCTAGCGCTCGTAAACGTACTGCTGGCAAACGGCACAGACAAAAACGTACGCACGAAAAGCGGCAAAACCGCGGCTGATTTTGCCAAGCATTTGGGCTGGAGCGAAATCGCAAAAGTGCTTAGATAACTAAATTTATAAATTTTAAATAAGATAGGTAAAATTTGAGCTACCAAGATATTTTAAACCAAAAAGACGAGAGCATTAAAAACGCTAAAAAATTTGTAAATTTCTTAAAGGCGAATTTTTCATGTTGCGAGATAAGAAATAGCAAACAAGCGCGTTTGATCGATCTTTTAAATGAAGAGAGCGATCTTTTTGATAGGCTAAATAGAACAAATTTTGCTGAAATTTCAAAAAGGCTCGCCGAGATAAAAGAGCAGATCGTTCTTATTGTCTTAGACATAAAAGACGAGATCAAAAAAGACTTTAGCGAGCAAAACTATGAATTTTACAAAAGAGCACTATCAAAGGAGTCAGACGAGCTTGAAAAGGTCAAAAACGAGCTACTTTTAAACTCATTTTTCGAGAGTCGTTTGAGTGAGCACTCGGCAAATTTAAAGGCAAATTTCATAAAAGAGTGCGTTGCTTTTTTCTTTAGGCATTCAAATTTCATCGTGCCGATTATTAGTGTGCTTTGCTACTTTTTGTATTTTGGCTCCGAGATCGGATATTTCCCGAGCTTAGATAGTTCAGAGCTGATATTTACGGGCATTTTGCTCTTTTGCGCTACCGCATTTGTCACCTTTTTTGAGATATTAGTCCTGGTTTTTATCTCATTTTTATACCAAAAAGACGATAAAAAGTACAAATTTAAAAAGCCAAAATTTCTATTTTTTTATAACTCAAATTTCATCTACGTTTTAACGCTCGTCTCATTTGCCGTTTTAGCCCTTGCAGCCTTCAAGCTAAACTACGGCTGGGGCGCTATTTTATCGCTATTGTTACTCTCCTACGCCGGAGTAAATTTGGCAGTTTTCTTTAAAGATAGACCAAATTTTATCATCTATCTTTTGTCGTTTCTCATGATTTTACTCTTTATCATTTCGGTTGTTATCTCAAAAAATAGCGAATTTTTGGCGCTTTGGATGCTATTTTGCTCATTCATGCTCTCGTTTATGCTAGGCGTTTCAAGCATCAAAGAAACCAAGGACTTTTCGTTTGTATTTTACGCTGCACTCACTCTTATGATAGTTTCAAACTCGCTTTTGTTTATCAAATACTCAGCCAAAATATTTAATATAGGCGATGTGGATTATAAATTTTTACTAGTTGATAAAAGTGTGCTAAATGCCCTACCAAAGTCTCTTTGCAAGGCGAAAGGCAAAGATCAAAGACCTTGTGAAATAGATGAAAAGACGGTTAAAATTTACGGCATTAAGTCGCTTTGCAATATCGGTAAATTTTACTATCTGCAGGCAAAAGACGGAGTGAAATTTGAGCTTGACTCGAGCAAGATCATCTCAAGGGCTAAGGAGTAAAATATTCAAGCTTATGGATAAAATTTAACGAAATACAACAAAAAGATATATAAGCTCACCCGTAAATTTCTCTGGCAAAATTTACGTAAAATTTATTTAAATAGGTTAGACTAGGGCCTTAAAATTTTATTTTAAGCAAAACCTAAGTAAAATACGCGATAAAAAATTAAGAAAAGGAATTAATTGTGGGATTTAAGAATATTATAGAAAAATTTGCGGTAAATTACGCTCATAATTCTATTCAAAAATCACTATACAACGAATTTAACATAGATATTTTGACCACAACTTACACCAAAACTCCAAAAAAAGACAAAAAGTACATGCTCTACGCGCACGTGCCGTTTTGCCACACTTTTTGCCCGTATTGCTCGTTTCACAAGTACCACTATGAGCAGGAGCTTGCGAAAATTTACTTTGAAAATTTACGCGAGGAGATGAGGCAGGTAAAAGAGGCCGGCTTTGAATTTAGCTCGCTTTATGTCGGCGGCGGCACGACGCTTATCAACGAACCCGAGCTTGAAAAGACGCTAAAACTTGCAAAAGAGCTCTTTAGTGTCGAAGATATCTCGGCCGAAAGCGATCCAAACCACATCTCGCCGGAGAGCCTTAGCCGTTTTGACGGGCTTATCGACCGCTTAAGCGTAGGCGTGCAAAGTTTTGACAACGAGACGTTAAAAAGAGTCGGCAGGTATGAGAAATTTGGCTCGGCAGAGGAGACAAAAAGAAAGCTCGAGAAGGCTCTGGGCAAGATCCCGGTCATCAGCCTTGATCTCATCTTTAACCTGCCAAATCAAACAAAAGAGCAGCTCATAAACGACATAAACGTCTCAAAATCGATCTCTCCGCAGCAGATCACCTTCTATCCGCTCATGAAATCAGAGTTAACGAGAGAGAACATCGCTCGCTCGCTGGGCGTATCAAACGTCGATAATGAGCGCGAATTTTACGAGATCATCGTGAGCGAATTTGCCAAGGGCGGCTACAGACAAAGCAATGCTTGGGCGTTTTCAAATGAAAAAAGCGCAGACCTTCGCGACGAATACGTGGGCTCAAATTTAGAGTACGTGGGTGTGGGCAGCGGGGCATTTAGCTTCTTGGACGGCGAGCTAGTTATAAACGCCTTTAACCTACTTGACTACGGCAGAAAGGTCAAAGATAGACAAAGCCCAGTCATCGCAAAATGCGCATTTAGCAAAAAAGAGAGACTAAAATATACATTTTTAACAAGGCTTTTTGACGGCTCAGTCGATATCAAAGTCTACAACGAGCAAAACGATGCGAACATCAACAAAGACCTATTTGTCGAGCTTAGCTTGCTAAAGCTAGTAAACGCGATCTATGAAGAAAACGGCGTTATAAAGCCGACGTTTTTTGGCAAATACATCTGCGTCGTGCTCATGCGTGACTTTTACGCGGGCATGGACAAAGTGCGCGCGATATTTAAGGACGATGCGAAGATCAAACGCAGCAAAGTGCTTCACATCATGAGCGAAGACACCGAGCAAAAATTTGAACAAAACATCATTCAGCCACGCGCTGCTATGTAATTTCGGGTAAATTTGACGCGATTTTGCCGTCAGATTTGCTTTTTGCGCAGACTGCTTTAAATTTATCACGAAAATAACCCGCCCAAGCTTGTTTAAATTTAATTTATGCTAAATTTCGCCCCGAAAGCGACCTTGCGGGCGCAAATTTTACCAAAGGCGAAGCGGTGGATACGGATAAATTTTTAAGCGAAATTTGGGGCACTCTTAAGCTATTTTTAGACCCCAAGACGCAAATTCTCGCAGACGAGCGAAGCCTCGCCGTTTTACTCGCGGCGGATGCGGAGAATTTCGATAGATTTATGGCGCTAAAGGAGTTTAGGGATATCCTTCATGCACTTGGGCTAAAGGCCGATATATACAGCCTCCAGTGTGCTCAGCTAGGCGCGATAAACGCTCTAAAATCCGCTAAAATCTCAAAATCAAAGCTCCTCGCCGCCGTAGAAATCCTGCAAAACGAAAACATAATCTCCACCGCGCATTTTAAGAGGCTCTCGGAGTTTTTGCAGGCCCTCGGCGCGGATTTGACCGCAGGGAACGAGCAAGAGGGCTCAAATTTTAAAAAATCGGACGTCTTTCATCAAAAAATAGACGCGCTAAACGATATCTGCGAGCGAATTTTGTCGCTAAACCCGGGCGCTAACGTCGCAAATGCGGCGACAAAAGTGCGCCAAAAAGCGCGTGAGCTAGAGTTTAACGTCGCGGTTACGGGCGTCATAAATGCGGGCAAATCAACCCTGCTAAACGCGCTACTAGGCAAAAAAATCCTAGGTGCTTCAAACGTACCCGAGACGGTAAATTTGACCGTGCTAAAGTATGCGCCCGAGCCTTTTGCAAGGGTAAATTTTTGGAGCGAGGCGGAGCTAAAAGAGCTTGGTATAGCGCAAGATCAAGATGACGAAATAGCCGAAATTTACGGCGGCGCGGGCATCAAATTTGAGAGCGAAACGGTGCAAAATTTAAAGGTCAAATTTGACGCGGACGGCGGCGAGCTAGCGGCTAAATTTCAAAGCCCTAACGCGAGTCAAATTTGCTCCGAATCGCCAGCTAGCAAAACGGTCAAAACCGACGAGATCAAGCGCTACACCTCGGCGGACTCCAAATACGCCAAATTCGTAAAAAGCGTCGAGCTTTACGAAAATTTGGAGCTTTTAAAGGATAACGTGCGCATCATCGACACGCCGGGCATCGACGACGCGGTGGCTGCGCGCGAGGAGCTGGTGCGGCGATTTATGCGGGAGTGCGACTTGATGGTGCACCTGATGAACGTCTCGCAAAGCGCCACGCAAAAGGATCTGGACTTTATCGTCGCAAGCCTGCAAAACTCCCACGCCGTGAGGCTCGCCGTGCTGCTCACGCACGCGGATGTGCTGAAAGAAGGCGAGCTAAACGAGGTCGCCGCCTACGCCAAAAAGAGCGTCGAGGAGCGTACGCGGGAGCTCGGCGTCGGGGCTGAGTTTTTCGCCGTGAGCGCTAAAAGCTACTTTGAGGGCGGGCAAAATAGCGGCGTCGAGGAGTTTAAGCAGTATCTTTACGAGACGCTTTTTGGGCAAAATAGCCAAAAATCTCGCCTTGGCATCGAGGCGTATAAAAAGGAGCTCGGACGCGTCTGCGCGCAGTTTGCGGCGGATACGCAAAGCGAGATTTTAAAACTAACTGGTTCAAATTTGAGTTTGTCGCAAAAGCTTTCTGAACTAAACGAGCAAAAAGCCGCGCTAGCTAGCCGCCTAGAGGACGTGAGATACGCGGTAAAAGAGGAGCTAGAGCGCCTAGATACGGCTAAAACCGCGGCTAGCTACGAGCTAGGCCTAAGATCGCTAGCGCAAACGCTAAAGCAGCGCGTCGCAGACGACGTAAACTATGCGGCCGCCAAAAAACAAAAGATCGACCCGCAGCGTCTAGCTCGTATCGCGCAAACTACGATCAAAGACGGCATCATCGTCCTAATGCGCCAAAATCGCAACGAAATCGTGTGGCAAATCGACGTGTGTGCGCAAAATATCGCGCTAAAATTCGGCAAATTTGATGGTAAAACGGCGGCCGCTGAGATCTTTAGTATAAACGACTATCTACAATCAAAAGGGATAAATTTAGAGTGCGCCCAGGTCGCGGACGCGGTGACTAGCGCGGCAAACTCGGGCGCGCAAGGCGTATCCGAAGCCGCCAAAGTAGCTGCGGAGGAGTTTTTGGGCGCCCAGAGGATCAAAAATTTCGTTTTCGAGCTTAGCGAATTTGAAAAAAGCGAGTTTAAAAAGCAGATCGAAGCCGCGCTAAAAGATAAAGAAAAGGCGCTCGCAATCAGCGAAGAAGCGCTAAAAATCGAGCTCGCCGCGCTAGCGCAAACTAGCGGGCGTGACTCGCGCGAGCTAGAGCGACTAAACTCGCAAAGCGAGGCGATAAATGCTATAAATTTGGAGCTGCAAAGTGTTTGAGGAGTTTATAAACGCGTATAAAACGCGGTATTTTAAGATATTTTCGGACGATTTTCACGGGCGATTTAGGCGGCTGCAAAACGAGCTAACCGAGCCCAAATTTCACCCAAGCACCGAGCTAGAGCGCGAGCTAAATAAGCTCGATCTATTTTTATCCAGCCCGCTTACGGTCGCTATAGTCGGGCAGTTTTCTAGCGGCAAATCGACGTTTTTAAACGCGCTTTTGGGTAGCGAGATTTTACCGTCGGGCCTAACACCCGTGACCTCAAAGCCGACCTTTATCAGATACGGCGCCGCGCCAGGACTTAGCGTGCTTTACGAAAACGGCAGAGAGCTGTATTTAGGCGTCGAGGAGATCGGGCGATTCGTCGATCAGCGCGTGTTTGGCGACGACGTGAGCAGGCTTTGCGTCTACGCACCCTCTGAAATTTTAAAGTCGGTAAATTTCGTCGATACGCCGGGGCTAAACTCGCTCTCAAAGGCCGATACCGCCGTCACGCACGAAGTGCTAAAAGACGTCGCGGGCGTCATCTGGCTAAGCCTCGCCGACAATGCCGCGCGCGCTAGCGAAGCCGCGCAGATCGAGGAGTTTTTGGCTGGCGGGGGCAAAACGGCGATCTGCTTGCTAAATCAAAAAGATAAGCTAAGCAAGGACGAGCTTGAGAGGCTCAAAACTCACGCGCAAACGACTTACGGGCGATTTTTCGAGCGCATTATCGCGGTTTCTGCCAGGCAAGCCGTAAAAGCCCAAGCTGCGGGCGATGCGGCGCTTTTAGCAGAGTCTAATTTTAGCGCTGTGATAGGCGCTATCCGAGAGCTTTTTGGCGGCGAAGAGATAAAAGAAAAGTTCGTGCGCGAAAAGTGCGCTAGACTGGTTGCCGTAAACGCAGATCAGCACGAAAAAATCGCTAAAATTTACGAAAAAGCGGGCGAGATAATCGCTAAATTTGACGCCGAACTAGAGTCAAATTTAAAAGCCGTGCAAGAAAATTTTAAACCGAAAATCGAGCTAGCCTTTAACGAGCTAAAGCACGTCGCAAAGCTAGTTGCAGACGAGATCCTAGCTAGTCTAAAAAGCGTGAAAAAGCATAAATACGCACCGCGAAAAACGCTACTAAAGGGCGAGTATTTTGAAGCTAGCACGTATGAGGCGGTGGATTTTGACAGCGACGAGGTGTTTTCAAAACTCATCTACAACGATGTGAAATTCGCCAAATTTTTTAGGACGTATAAGCGCGGCTTAAGCGCGCTGCAAGAAGAGATCGGCGCTGCGCTGGATGAAATTTACGCTCGGCTGGAGCGCGAATTTATGATTTATAAATCCGAATTCGAAAACGCGCAAAAAGAGGACGAAACGCACTCTGATACCGTGTTTGCCGATGTTAGGACGTATGCGGGGCAGGTTTATAGGACGTTTTTGCGAGACTATGAGACGGCGAAATTTAAGGGGCTGCAAAAGACGGCACTGTTTTTTGAAAAGCTAAATCTCAAAGTCGCCGCAAACTACGAAAACGCCGTCAAAATCGCCGTGTATTTTCTAAAAGAAAAGATCGCGGGCTCTATGCGCGCGCACGAGCAAAGCGGCTTTGCGCTCTTTATCCCGAGCTTTGACGAGGTGCAAGACCGCGTTTTGACGTCGCTAAATTTATACGAATTTGAAAATGAGATGCTGGGAAACGCGTCATTTTTAAATAAAATTTTATCGGCGTTAAAGATAGAATTTACGCAGATAAAGGATGAAAAACTAGCTAAGATCGCGGCTCTATCGGCCGAACACGAGAGGCTAAGGGGTGAAATTTTAAAAGCTGGCGAGGTTTGGTGCCTGACATAGAGTGTCTATTCAAACAAGTCCACAATATCGGCTTCCGTATCAAACATTCTTGCTGTGGATGCTTTTTCTTTTAGCCTTTCTATTTTATTGTTTCTATATTGTGAATAGTTATAGCTAGTATGTAGGGTATTGCAAAAAGCATAAAAATAATCAGCCAAATTTCCATAGGCATAAATATTATCCACGATAAACTTTTCAAGTTCATACGAAGCAAAAAGCTTGCCTTGTTTTACATTCCAAATTTTAGCTACTCTTACCAACCGTCTTAGATTTTGATTGTTCGTAAGCTTTCCGTTTAGTTCTTCGGGATCTGTTTCTAGCCAGTTTGCATAATCGCTTTGTTTTGCCGGGATCTTGTACATACTAAAGAAACAATCAAGTGCTGGAACCAATTCAAATCTAATATGATTTAATTCAAGTACAATAGTTGGATTATTTTGATAAATTTCCGACCTCGTATATTTTTGCTCTATTAATCCTTTTAGGTAATTTAAATAAGTTTGTGGTTTATAGTGATCGTCTTTGAAAATAACCATAATATCAATATCTGAATTTTCGTCAAATTTACGGGATATTATAGTACCTCGCTTATATGAGCCAAATATTTTTATATCCTTAATTTTATCATCGTTTCTTAGCCTGTTTTTAATATTTTCAATAGAGATATTTATTTTGTTTTTCTCGTCATCTCTTATGATTGCTCTTTGCGCCAAATCGTTTAAATATGAATTTACGGACATTATTTCTCCTTGTCTACTTCGTATATATGTGTTTTTTCTTCTATTTGCTTTTTTGTGTTTTTATAACCAGTCTCGGCAATAGGAAGTGAATTTTCATTTAAAGAATTTCTTTCTTCACTGAATACAATTAATCTTTTAGTGTATTCATCTGCATAATTTGAATTTTTTATTTCAATATCATTAAAAATTCTTATTTGATTTCTTAACGATAAAAATTTATTACCACTATTTTGATGAGATAAATATTTTTCTTGCGGATTTAAGAATATCAGAATTACTGTTATAAAGCTAGAAATTAGACCTACACTCGCTGTGCATAAATTGCCATCTGCTAAAACAGGAAATGATAAACAAAGTGACAAGATTGAAGATGCCATTAGCCAGTAATACCATTTTCGCCAAAATTTAGCGCTTTCAAAATGTCCTTTTGCTGAGTAAATACAATCCTCTTCTATTCTCTTGATTTCCTTTTCTATATTTTTTATTTTATCTAAACTCATTTTATCTCCTAATTTACCCGTCAAACCCGACCTTCTTATCCTCGCCGAAATTTGAGCTCATCTCGCGTTTGATCTCGCTTTCAAAATCGCCCATCGTAAATATCCCGTCCTCGCGCACGGCGACTTTTAGCGCGGTATTTTTGAGCGCGAGCATGATTTGCGCGCCGCTTAGCTCAAATTTAGCCAGCTCTTTGACGTCGAAATTTTCCTCAAAGCTCGCATTTTCGGGCAGCACTTTGCGCCAGATCGCAAGACGAGCGGCGAGATCGGGCTTTTTAAACTCGATCTTATAATCAAACCTGCGAGAAAACGCGATATCTAGGCTTTGCAAGAAGTTCGTCGTGGCGATGAGCACGCCCTCAAACCGCTCGATTTGTTCCAAAAATATATTTTGCATTTGGTTGTGCATCTTGTCCGCGCCGCTGCCGCCCTCGACGCGCGTGCTTAGAAACTGATCGGCTTCGTTTAGCAGTAGCACGGGCTCGCTCTTGCTTTTGGCGCAGATTTCTTTGTAGGTGTCGAAAATTTTACGCACGTTTTGCTCGCTCTCGCCGACGTATTTGCTCAAAATTTTAGAGCAGTCAAAGCTAAGAACCTGCTTTTTTAGGCTCTTTGCGAGGCTTAGTGCACTCATGGTTTTACCCGTGCCCGGCGGCCCGTAAAAGATGATTTTGGCGTCCACGTTTTTGCGCGACTTGATCCCCCAGCTAGATAGGCGCGCCAGCACGCGGCGATCTACTTGTTTTAGGATCGCGTCTAGTAGCTCTTTTACCTTGACATCCAGCACGACGTCGTTTATGTCGGTCGAGGGCTCGATGAGCTCAAATATCTCCTGCTCTTTTACGAGAGTTTCTAGCGCTAGTTTTTTGCTTTTGCTCTCGGTTTTTGGGTGCATTACGCTTTGTAAAATTTCGTCGGTTATGTAAAACGTCCTGCTAAAGCCGCCGTAAGCGTTTAGCGACTCGTCGTAGTCGATGAGGCCGTTTTCGATTAGTTTTGAGCCCTCGTCTAACAGAGCGCGGTTTTTGATGCGTTCGAATTCATCCGCGCTTAAAATCCCCACAAGCGCGTTTAGATCGCGGTTTGCGTCCGTTTCGCCGACGTACTCTTCCTTTAAAAGCGCGAGGAAAATAAGCTGCTCTTTGTCGTTTAGCGCGTTATCTTTGAAAATTTGCTCGACGGAAATAGAAATTTTGCTTAAATTTAACCGTTTTTCGATGATGGCTTCTAGCTCTTTTATGTCTTTTTCTAGGCGGCTTTTGGCGTCGCTTGATACGTTTTTGCTAAAAAACGAGAGCTTACCGTAAAGCTCCACGCGCAAAAACTGATCTTTTAGGTAGTCAAGATGATCGACGTATGGCGCAACTGATGGCAGCGTAAGCCCAAACTCGCCCTCTTCTAAAATTTTAAGAAAAAGCGGCGAGAGCGAGATCTCGCTGTGAAGTAGGCCGAGTAAATTTGAGCCCGCGCCGTCTGCGTTAGGGTTTTTAAATATAGAAAAGCCCTGCACGATCCAGCCGCTTTCTAGTAGGTTTTTTACGTCCGTAAGGCCTGCCAGAAATTTATACTCCTCGCTACCAAAAACCGTGCAAAGCACGTCGTAAGCGCTACTTTGTGGAGTGCCCTCGACGTAGTTTTTGCTCAGGTGGCGTAAAATCTTCGCCTCGTTTTCGCTGCATTTTATGAGCGAGGAAATTTTAGAATTTTGCTCGCCGCCGATAAACTCTATCAAAAACCGCACTAAATTTCACCCCTTATCTGATCCTTTAAAACGCGCTTTAACACCTTGCCCGTCGCATTTTTAGGTAGTTCGTCTTTAAAATAAATCGTCTTTGGAATTTTAAAATTCGCCAAGTGTTTTTTTAGATGAGCGCGGATATCTTTTTCGTCCAGACTCATATCCTCTTTAAACTGGATAAAGGCCGTGACCTCCTCGTCCGCGTGCTCGTCTCTGACGCCGATAACGGCGGCAGCTTCGACTTCTGGGAGTTTAAACAGCACCTCCTCGATCTCGCGCGGATAGATGTTGATGCCCTTTGAGATGATGAGGTCTTTTTTGCGGTCGACGATAAAGATATAGCCCTCCTCGTCGATCTTAACGAGGTCGCCCGTGCGCAGCCAGCCGTTTACGATCGTTTCGTCGGTGGCGTCTGGCATATTTAGGTAGCCCTGCATCACGCAGTCGCCTTTTACGATTAGCTCGCCGACTTCGCCTGCAGGCAGCTCCATCATCTCGTCGTTTATGCATTTTACTTCGTAGCTCGGCAGC
The DNA here is from genome assembly GCA_963519915.1 of uncultured Campylobacter sp. GTDB lineage: Bacteria > Campylobacterota > Campylobacteria > Campylobacterales > Campylobacteraceae > Campylobacter_A. The sequence goes on from CAUQPE010000015.1 coordinate 17,508, forward strand.
GGCAAGCCGACGCTTGAGATTTTTTGTTTTTGCAGCGTGTTTGCCGAGACGATAGGCGAGCATTCGCTAAGGCCGTAGCCCTCTATCAGTACCGCGCGCGGAAATTTAACGCGAAAATCCGCGATAGTCTGCTCAGCCAAAGGCGCTCCGCCGCTGATGAAAATCCTAATGCAGTTAAACCAGCGAAAATACCACGGGATTTTAGCTTTGCCGATAGCCGTATAGATCGCCGGTACGCCTAAAAATACGGTCGCGCGCTTGAGCAGGACTTGTTTTAGGACGTTTGAAAACGGGAAAATGGACTTTACTAAAATAAGCGAACACGCCGAAAATATCGGTAGCAGCACCATCGCCGTGAGGGTAAAGCTGTGAAACATCGGCAAAAACACGGCAAATCTATCCTTCGTGCGTACGTGAAAGACCTCTTGCGCGCCCTGGACGTTTGAGATGAGGTTGCGGTAGCTGATCATCGCGCCCTTTGGCTTGCCCGTGGTGCCTGAGGTGTAGATGATGTGGGCTAGGTCATTAAGCTTTGGTCGGTCGGTCAAATTTAGCTCTATACGGCAGTTTAGCGCGTGGGCGTAGGCGATATTGTTTCCGTCAAATTCAGCCCTATCGCCGATCCAGACGATCTTTTTGATTGCGGTTTTGCTCTCTAGTCCGCGTATCTCTTTGGCTAGCTCGGCCGAAGCAAAGAGAAATTTCGCCCCGCAGTCGTTTATGATGTACTCGAATTCTTCGTATTTTAAAAAGGTATTTATCGGCACGGCCACGGCGCCAAGTAGCGTGATGGCAAAGTAGCTAGCGATAAACTCTGGCGAGTTGTTTACGATCATCGCGACGCGGTCGCCCTTTTTCACGCCCATGCCTTGCAAAAACGCAGCCAGCGTAAAGGCGTTTGCGCGTAGCTGATTGTAGCTCATCTTGCCCGTTTCGGTGTAGATCGCGATACCGCCGCCGTTTTTGTCTACCGCGACGTTTAGCATATCCTCGAAATTTTCGTAAGGGTAGTTCATGGCCGCGCCTTAAAATTTATATTTTACGTTCAAATTTATCGCCTGAGCGTTGCCGCGCTCAAATTTGCCGTTTGGATAAAGCCCCGACGCGTTTGAGTAGTAGTGCACGTCGCGCGCCTTTCTGTCTTGGTAGAAGTAGCTAGCTCCCAGCTCCAAAGCGTCCGTAAATTTATAGTTAAAGCCCGCTGCGTAGATAACGGCCTTGGTATCGGGCAGATCAAAGCCCGTGGTACCCGCTCTAGAGGCGGCCTCGTCAAACGTAACCGCGCCCATCAGGCGGAGCTTATCCGTCGCGTCGTGGGCTACGCCGATGCGGTAGGCGTTGCTGTCCTTCCAGTCGCGCTTTTTGGACGCGTCAAATGCCGCAAAAAACGGGTTGCGGTAGTGAGCGGCCGAGGCGCCCGGGTAGTTGAAGTCAAGCTCTTTCCATGCAGACCAATAGGTTCTCTCAAAGTCAAATAGCAGCGTCGTTTTTGCGATTTTGTACGATAGGGCTAAATTTAAGCTCGCAGGTAGCGGTACGGATAGCTTTGCGCTGCCGCTATACGAGCCGCTCGGAAATGCCCCTCTTGGGTGCGCCGGCGCGCTGATGTCGGTGTCGCCTTTTAGATTCATATTTACTTTCGAGCGGTAGGTGGCCGCTAGGCTCAAATTTGAAGTCGGTTTATAGGCGATTGCGGCGTTATAGCCGAAATTTACGCGGTCGCCTTTGATGTCTTGCGAGGCGGGTAGGGGTCCTGAGACCTCCTGCACGGCTTCTCCTCTAGCGTAAACGGCGCGAAGGCCAAAGCCTAATGCGATGTTATCGGTTAGCGCGTAGGCGACGCTAGGATTTACCTCGATCACTTTTAGATCAAATTTTTTAGAGGTAGCTTTAGGCAGTCTTTCATCCCATCTCATCGACATTCCCGCAGGCACGACGACTGATAGACCAAAGTGCCAGTCTTCAAACTGCGGCGTTACGAAGTGAAACGTAGGTACGAGCGCGTTCGCTCTTTTGGAGGTGAGTTTGTCGCCGTTATAGTGTCTGTACTTCGTCTTTGACATGCGCAGGTGAGTTAGCGAGCTTTCTAGATAGTGTCCGCCGCCCAAAAATACCATATTTGCAGGGTTATTATAGGCTGCGTCGGGACCGAAGCTCGTCGCGACGTTTGAGTTTAAAAGCGCGATGCTATCGCCGCTTTGCTCGGGGATTTTAAAGCCCGCCGCATTTAGACAGCAGCAAGTCGCGAGGCACACGCCGATATATTTTCTCATTTACTCTCCTTTAAAGTTTCTTAAAATTTTTATCTCGTCCGCCCAGATGCTCTCGTCGATTGTCTCTAAAACTAGCGGGATATCGTCCGTGCGGGGGTCGTTTATGATGTTTTCAAATGTCTTTAAGCCCAAAAAGCCTTTGCCTAGGCTCTCGTGGCGGTCCTTTTTGCTGGCTAGGTCAAATTTCGTATCGTTTAGATGCATACCGCACAGCATATCGCGCCCGACTATCTCGTCAAATTCGCTCATCACGCGCCGGTAGTCGTCTCTGATGTCGTATCCTGCGGCAAACGTATGGCAGGTATCCAGACACACGCCGATCCTGCTTTTATCGATGCAGCGTTTGATGATGTAGGCTAGGTGTTCAAATTTAAAGCCCAAATTTGAGCCTTGACCTGCGGTGTTTTCGATGACTAGCTTTACGTTTTGGCTGTTTTCGAGTAGGAAATTTACGGAATTTGCGATATTTTCGAGGCAAATTTCGGGCGAAATTTCGTTTAGATACGAGCCCGGATGAAAATTTATCATCACTAGACCTAGCGCTTCTACGCGGTAAATTTCATCCAAAAAGGCGTTAATGGACTTTTGACGCTGCTCGGCGCTCGGATGGCCTAAATTTATAAGGTAGCCATTGTGCGGCAAAACGTGCCTGGGCTCGATATGGGCGGCTTTTAAATTTTGTTTAAATTTGGAGATATTTTCTGGGGTTAGCGGCTTGGCTTCCCATTGACGCTGATTTTTGACGAACATCGCAAAGGCATTCGCGCCGATATTTGCCGCATTTAGCGGAGCGTTTTCTACGCCGCCCGCGATGCTGACGTGCGCGCCGATAAATTTCATTGAAGCTCTTTTATGATGATTTTTATGCGGTTTTTAGCGTCGAAAAAGCTGATATTTTTACCGCAAACTTCGTATTTTATTGAATATTTACTTATATCTTGTATAAAACCGCACGAATTTGTCATTACATTTATGCCGTCATATAGCGGTTTGCGCTCCAAAATTTCCGCGAAAAAGTCGTCGTATCTCTCCTCCAAAAAGAACTTTTTGTTAAATTCTTTTTTCTCAAAACACGCGCCGTTCATACAAATTTTGTCGTTTATTTTGAGATTTACCGTATTTACGCCCGAGCTGTAAATTTGCAAATTTAGCTGGTTTGCGCTTTTGTGTAGGAAGCCCACATCGTTGATTTTTAACGGCGGAGTGAGGATGGTGACGGTAAATTTGTCTGATGATTTTTGGCTTTGTAGCGCGGCGCAGCCGCCAAGCGCGAGGCATGCAAGCGCACTCAAAGCAAATTTAGAAAATTTTTTCATGATTTTTTATCCTTGATTTAAGCTATTTTTTATTATCTTTAATGTAAAATCCCAATTCCGCTAATTTGTGGCCCCTTCGTCTAGCGGTTAGGACATCGCCCTTTCACGGCGGTAACACGAGTTCGAGTCTCGTAGGGGTCACCACTTCATTTTAAATTTCACAAAAGATTTTAATTTTATCCGCTTATCGCTTAAACGCCCTTTATCTAAATACAATTTTTCTTAAATTCGGATTTTCTAAAATTTAACCACAAAACCGTTTGCGCCGTATTTTGTAGCATCAAATTTCATTGCGTCAAATTTTAATCTCCGCCAAATAAACAAAAACCAGCCAAATTTAATCGCAAAATTTGATCCCCAAACGCCCGCGCCCGCCCGCTCAATCAAATTTAAACCCGTTTTGGCTATAATCGCGCCCTAAATTATAAAAAAGGAAAAAAATGTTCGATTGGATTTTTTCGCCCGAGGCGTGGCTGTCGCTCGTGACGCTAACGGGGCTTGAGATTGTGCTTGGTATCGATAACATCATATTTATCGCGATTTTGGTCGGCAAGCTCCCGCCTGAGCAGCGCGACAAAGGCCGCATTTTAGGGCTTTCGCTTGCGATGCTAACGAGGATTGCACTTTTGCTTTCACTATTTTGGATTATGAAGCTTACCAAGCCGCTATTTAGCGTGTTTGACTTTACGATCACGGGGCGCGATTTGGTGCTGATTTTAGGCGGACTTTTCCTTATCGGTAAGTCCACGCTAGAGATCCACTCAAGCGTCAGCGGCGAGCACGAGGAGCACTCGGCGAGCAAGGGGCATGCGAGTTTTTGGGTCGTTATCGCCGAGATTGCGGTGCTTGACATCGTCTTTTCGCTCGATAGCGTCATCACCGCGGTGGGTATGGCAAACCATATCGAGATCATGATCCTAGCCGTGATGCTTGCGGTGGGCGTGATGATGTTCGCGTCTAAGGGCATATCAAATTTCGTCGACAACAACCCGACGATCAAAATTCTCGCGCTTGCATTTTTGATCCTGATCGGCTTTACGCTTGTGGGCGAGGGGCTTGGTATGCACGTGCCTAAGGGCTACGTTTACTTTGCGATGGCGTTTTCTCTGGGCGTGGAGCTCATCAACATCTACGCTCGCAAAAAGTCTGCAAAACGCGCGCAAGAGGCTCAAAAGTAAAATTTAAGCCTTTAAATTTGCTTTTGAGCGTGCATGGCGGCAAATTTGACGCTTCGGCTTTTTGAGGCGTCAAATTTGAACACGGACGCAGGCGATAAATTTAAAAGAGCAAAGGAGCTAGCGTGGACGTAAAAGGCGAATTTTTAGAGATTTTAGAGGGGCTTAGGAGCGAAAAGCTGGCGGCATTTTCGCAAAAACTCATCAAAAGCCCCGAAATTTTAGGCGTAAAAACTCCCGAGCTAAGACGCCTAGCAAAGCGAAATTTCGCTCGGCTAAATTTAAAGCAGATCGCCGAATACGAGCCCTTTTTTCATGAGGAGTTTATGTTAAAGGGCTTTTTGATAATGCTCGTTAAAGATGACGAAGCTAAATTTAAGCTAGCTAGCGAGTTTATCAAAACGATGCCAAACTGGGCGGTGACGGACGGCTTTGAGCCTAAATTTGAGGGCGCACGCTACGTAGATGCGCTGCTAAAGCAGGCTCTAGGCTCAAATTTAGAATACGAAAAGCGATTTTTCTACGTTTATTTTATGCGCAATTTTGGGGCGCTTTCACTGGAGCGGTTTTTTGAAATTTGCGCCGAGGAAAAGGACGAGCGATACTATGTGCAAATGGCGGCTGCTTGGTGTTTAGCCGAGGTTTTTATCAAATTTGACGGCGCGGGGCGAGAGCTACTGGAGAGCGGGCGACTGAGCAAATTTACGCACAATAAAACGATCTCAAAGATCCGCGACAGCTACCGCGTGCCAAAAGAGGTAAAAGACGCGCTTTTGGAGCTCAAAATCAAGTGAATCTCACAAAAGAGCCTATAAACAAGCTCGTGCTGCGCCTAGCCGCGCCCGCGGGCGTCGCGATGAGTTTTAACACGCTTTATAACGTGACGGGCGTGTTTTTTGCCGCGCGCATCTCGACGCAGGCGCTGGCGGGCTTTTCGATGAGTTTTTTGCTCTATATCAGCGTCGTGGGCGTGGGGCTTGGCTTTGGCTCGGCGCTAACTGCGCTTGTGGGCAACGCACTTGGCGGAGGCAAGGACCGTCTAGCTAAAATTTATGCCGCAAAGGGCGTGTTTTTCGTGTTTCTTTGCGCGCTTTTTATGGGGCTTTCGGGCTTTATTTTTACTCCGCATCTACTTAAAATTTTAGGCGCGAACGAGGAGTTTTTACGCGAAGCCATGGCGTATAACCGCGTGATATTTCTTGCTTCGCCGTTTTTCTTACTCATAAAATCCCTAAACGGCGTGCTGGTGGCTACAGGCGACACAAGGAGCCTACGAAACTGGCTTTTTGCGGGACTTTTTATAAATTTGGGCTTTTGCTTTTTTTACGTGGATTTTTGCGGGCTGGGTATCGGCGGGATAGCGCTAGCGACGGCCTCGGTGCAGCTTCTTGGTTCGTTATTTTTAGGCGTCAAAGTCGCAAAAACCGGCATGATAAATTTTTTAAATTTACGCTCGTTTGCTCCCGAGCTCGCCATCTACCGCAAAATTTTGGCCCAAGCCTTGCCCGCGTGTCTAAACTACCTCTCGATGTCGCTTGGCGGGCTCGTTCTCATGCACTTTATCAGCCGCTACGGCACGCACGCGGTCGCAGGCTATGGCCTAGCTCTTCGCATCGAGCAGATCGTGATGCTACCGACGACGGGCATCGCATCGGCAGTGCTAGGTATAGTATCGCAAAACTTCGGCGCGCGCGAATACTCCAGAGTGCGCGGCTGCTACTCCTATGCGGTCAAATTTTTAGCGGTTTATTGTATTTTTGCAGCGGCTTTTTGTCTGGGGCTCGGCGGGATTTTGGTTGGGTTTTTTGACGAGACGCCTGAGGTCGTAAACGCGGCAAGGAGCTATTTTGCGGTAAATTCGCTAGCGTTTATAGGCTACGCGCTCATAAATCTCTCCGGCTCGACGCTTCAAGGCGTAAAAAGGCCTGCGGCGGTTTTTGTTTTAAATTTTACCCGTCAGATAGTGCTACAAATAGCGCTTTATTCGCTTGTTGCGGATGTTTTTGGCGGCGAACTGCAAGATATTTTTAAGGCGATGTTTTTTAACGTTTGGCTGATCGGGCTAACTTTTTTCTTTTATACAAAATTTATTCTTAGCCGAGTTTGCGCGGTTTAAATTTTAAAATTTGCGAAAATTTTCAAATTTAAGCTTATTTTTCTTGACAAAGAGTATTTTTTTGGCTACAATGCGCCTTTTCAATAAGTAGGCTAAACTCGCAATGCCTCGGGGTGTAGCGCAGGCTGGTTAGCGCATCTGGTTTGGGACCAGAGGGCCGAAGGTTCGAATCCTTTCACC
>CAUQPE010000016.1:0-24564 GCA_963519915.1 uncultured Campylobacter sp.
TCGATATCGCCGCCTTTTTGAAAGCAAAATTTGGCCAAATTTTGATCCACTAGAAATTTAGCATTAAAGACCTGATGGTTATTTGCGGCGTGAGGGTAAGGTACGAATACGCTAGGCAGCGCGTTTGCCGTGAGCTCCCACAGTGTGCCTGCTCCTGCGCGGCTTATCGCCAGATCGGCGCGGCTCATCTTAAGCTCTATTTTAGGATCAAAGTCAAAAAGCTCAAGCTCATCGCTGCCAAGAGCAAGCTTTTTATACTCCTCTTGCAAGCTCTCAAGCGCATTTTTACCGCATTGATGGATGATTTTTACGCCTTTTTGTTTAAAAACGGGAGCCAGCTTTAAAGCTAGCGAATTTATCGCCGCCGCACCTTGCGAACCGCCTAAAAATATCACTGTTTTTAGCTCACTGCGAAGCCTAGCTGCGCTAAAAAATCTCTCCGCGACGGGATAGCTAAAAACAGGCTTAAAATACGAGCTAAAAAAGCCTTTTGCAAGCGGTTTTAAGAGCTTGTTTAGGTTGCCGATCACGGCGTTTTGCTCATGGATAAAAAGCGGCATGCGCGATATAATCGCCGCAAATGCCGCAGGCGCCGCGCTGTATCCGCCTACGCTCACGACGGCTTTTACGCCTTGGGTCTTAAAAATTTTGCGGCATTTAAAGGCTAAATTTAGGATATTAAAAAGCGAAAAAAACTTGCCTAGCCCCTTTTTGTTTACGACTCCGCTGCTAGGCAGGAAAAATTTCTCGCTAAATGCGGCGTCGTTTTCAAACCACATCTTATCCTGTCCGCTGCTTGAGCCTACAAATATCGTCCTACATCCGCGCGATACCAATTCTTCGTTTAAGGCTTTTGCGACGGCTAAATGTCCGCCAGTGCCACCGCCGCAGATTACGATAGTGCCGCTTTCGGTTTTGTTTTGGGCTTCGCCGTTAGTCAAATTTGACGGCAAAATTTCAGCAGCATTTCGCTCTTTGTCTTGTACATTTTCAGACGTCAAATTTTGTTCCTTGTCGTTTAGTTTCGGGCGTTTAAATTTGCGTCGCAATTCAAATTTAAACTCAATCTTTTACCTTTTTACTCACCATCAGCACCATGCCGACCCCTATGCAAAGCGCTAGGATCGAGCTGCCGCCGTAGCTTAGAAACGGTACGGCGATGCCCTTGATAGGCGTGATCGAGGTGATGCCGTATGAGTTCATGATAAACGAAAACGAGATGAGAAGCCCGACGCCGAGCGTAAAGAGGTGGTAGACCTTGTTTTCGCTCCTTGACGAGACGCGAAAGATGCGAAAAAGTAAAATCAAAAGAAGCGACGTGATGATAAGTATCCCCAGCACCCCGACCTCCTCGGCGATACCGGCAAGTACGAAGTCAGTGTGCACTTCGCTCAAAAATCCGAGCTTAAACACGCCAGCTCCCAGCCCCTCGCCGAAAAACCCGCCGTGCTTTATCGCATTTAGCGAATGCGAGATCTGATAGGGCTCCGGCACGCCCTCGACGCGAAACATATTTGCCATATTTTCGGGCATAAGCGAAAGGACCATATTTTGCACCGTGCCCCACCATGATTTTATACGTAAAATTCGGTGCTCAGACGTAAAAATAGCCACGATGGCAAGCACCGAAGCGCCCGCCATACCGATAACGAAAAGCCGCTTGCTAGTGCCGGCAAAAAGCATCATAACGATGAGCGTAAGCGCCAAAACGACGACTTGGCCGAGGTCGTTTTGAAGGATGGCGATAAGATAAACGGCTATCAAAAACAAAAACATATAAGGCAAAATGAGCTTAAATTCCTGCTTTAGGCTCTTTTTGCTGCCGTCGATCTTACGCGCAAAACTCCATGCCAAAAAGTAAACGAAACCGATCTTAAAAAACTCAACCGGCGCTAGAGAAAAGCCCGGCAAACGTATCCAGCGCTTGGCTCCGCCCGCATCGGTAACCAGCGAGCTAGGTAGCGCGTGCATAGCTCCCATTGCGATAGCGCAAAATCCAAACAGACAAAAGCCGATCCAGAACATGGATTTATCAGGGTCAAGCCGCGAAATGCCCCACATCAAAAATATCCCGATCGCCCCCACAACAAGCTGTCTGATAAAAAAATGATAAGGCTCGTAGTTGAAGAAAAGCACGGTAAAAACGGGCAAGGATAGCGAAAAAACGATACCTATAGCAATGAGCGCGACGCAAGAGTAAAATATCCACTTATCCGCCTGCATTTTTCCCTTTCCCGAGTTAAATTTAAAGGCCGATTTTACTTAACTATGACTTACAAAGATGTTAATCGGATATTTAAAATTTTTAATTTTATCTCAAAAAAAGAGTCCTGAAAAAATTAAAAATATACTAACATAAATTATATAGATATAAAATTTTAATTTGGTATTAAGTAAACAATTTGTAACATACGCGCATTATGCAAATTTAGCATAAAACTAAAAAGGAGTCTAAATGAGAGTTAAATTTTCAGTTGCCGCATGTGCGGTTTTGGCGCTATTTACGGCGCAGGCGAACGCCGCCGATACGGTTAAGCTAGAAGGCGTCGAGATAAACAGCGTCGGCGATAACATCAGCGAGAGCGGTATCAGCGAAGGCATCCTAACCAAAAACGTGCAAAACGGCATCCTAGCCGGTAAAAAGGTACTAGATACGCCGTATCAGATAAGCACGATCACAAAAGAAACGATGAATCACCAAGGCGTAACCGGCTTTGAGGAGGCGGTGAAATACTTTCCGTCCGCGCAGGTTCAGATGAGAGGCGGCACCACAGTCGGTCGTCCGCAAACACGCGGCTTTGAGGGTAGCGTCGTGGGTAACGTTTTTTGGGACGGCTTTTATGCTATCTCGACTACGGCGATTCCTATGGCGATGTTTGAGAGTTTGCAGATACAAAACGGTCTTGCCGGCTCGCTTTACGGCCCGCAAAACCCAGTCGGCGTCTTTAACTACACGAGAAAACGCCCGGTAAATAACGAGCACAGCATCTGGGCGGACTACGCTTCGCGCGAGCACTTCGGCGTAGGCGTGGATAGCTCGATGAAATTTGACAAGGTGGGCTACCGCGCGGTCGTGTACGGCTCGGACGGCGCAAAACAAGTAAAAGACAGCAACTATCAGCGCCGCCTAGCCAGCATCACGCTCGAGTTTTATCCGACCGAGTCGCTTACGTTTGAGACTGCGGCTAGCTACTACGAGCACAACACTCACGGCTTTGCGGGACTTTTTGCGCTTTACGTAAAAGACGGCATGATCAGAAACGACCTAAAAAGCTACCAGATCCAGTCGATAACAAAACTCCGGGCCTTGGTCAGCCATACGGCGGTATGAATCTAAAAACAACGACCGCTAGCGCTAAATTTAAATACGCTCCGAGCGAGGATTGGTATTTCGAGGGCGGATATCAGTTCCAGCGAGCAGACCGCCATATACACAGCGTCGTAAATAGAATCACCGATAAAAACGGCAACTACGATACCTATCACAGCGGCGGAGCGACGGCGGCGTATAGATTTGACCTGCCTAGCGGCTATTTAAAGGCGGTCACGGACTTTGATACTTGGGGGCTAAATCATAACTTTAGCGTGCAGGCAAACGGATACAGATATGTGCAGTATCGTTACTCAAATTTAAGCACGACTACAAAAGCGGGCTCGGCAAATATCAACGATCCTAAAATTTTCCCGCATCCAAACTCTAAAAAAGGCTCAAATTTATATAAACTCAGCACGACCGATATGAAAAATATCTCCGTGCTAGACGATATCACGATAAACGATAACTTTAGCTTGCTATTAAGTCTCTCAAACAGCTGGATCAAAGAGCGCACTCGCCCGGCCATAACCGCTACGCAAAGACAGCTAAAACCTATCGTGACCAAATACGACGAATCAGGCCTTAGCTACGGCGCGAGCCTAGTTTATAAACCGGTTGAAAACGTGAGCACCTATATTACCTTTGCCGATAGCTTGCAACAAGGCGGCAGCGGCACGAACACCGACGGCACGACCAGCGTACTAAAACCGTACCGCTCGAAACAATACGAAATAGGCGCTAAAGCTCGCATAAACGAAATCGACTTTAGCACGGCGGTGTTTAGGATACAGCGCCCTATCGCCTATGTCGGCAGTAGCGGCAAATACGACGTACAAGGCGAGCAGGTAAATACGGGCTTTGAGTTTATGAGCGGCGGCAAAATCACGTCAAATTTAAGCATTCTAGGTGGCTTTACGCTGATAAACTCTAAATTTAAAGATCCGCTACTAAAAGGCGCAAACGGCAAAATCGTAAACGGCGTGCCTAAACTAAACTCGAATTTGCTATTTGACTACGTAGTGCCAAATACCGAAAAGCTAGCATTTAGCGCAAATTTCCACTACACGAGCAAGATGTACATCGATGATCTAAACACGCAGGCTACGCCTAGCTTTTTCGTCACCGATCTTGGCGTGAGATACGTTAGCCGCGCGATGCTGGGCAAGCAAACCACTTTGCGCTTTAACGTAAATAACGTATTTAACAAAAAATACTGGGCGGGCATGTATCCTGCTAGCGCTGATGGTGCAGGCACCAGCGCTAGCGTTCTTGGCGTAGCTAACGGGCTAAGCCTGGGCGAGAGCAGGATGTTTATGCTGTCAGCCGAAGTCAAATTTTAATTTGATTTAGAGCTTGCCTCGCGAGCGTCTTTAAGGGAGCTAGAAATTTTCTCCATCGATAAACTACGCGTTCTATCTTCGGTAGAAAATTTCTTCGCGCCTTAAAGCCGTCTCGCGATACTTTATCTTACCTTTATTGCGTTCAAATTTAATTCAAATTTGAACGCTTCTTGATATAAAATTATCTCGCAATACCGCTTTCAAAATTAGCACTTTCGTACCTCTTTATCCGATCAAATTTCACTAAAATCAAATTTTAACCGAGCATTCCCATAAAGTAAACATAAATTTATTAAATTTAAAAAATATATTACAGATAAATTGTAGATTAAAGCAACAAAATGTAACATCGGTTCATCTAAATATAAAAATAAATATTTTAACATTTCGCAAAGGAGTATAAATGAAAGTTAAAATTTCAGTTGCCGCATGTGCGGTTTTAGCGTTATTTGCAGCACAAGCAAACGCAGCCGATACGGTCAAGCTTCAGGGAGTCGAGGTAAACAGCGTCGGCGATAACATAAGTGAAAGCGGTATCAGCGAAGGTATACTAAACAAGGGCGTCGCCAGCGGTCCACTAGCGGGCAAAAAGGTGCTTGATATGCCTTATCAGGTAAACACGATGTCGATTGAGGCGATAAAAAACCAAAGCGTGGCCGGTTTTGAGGATGCGGTGAAGTATTTTCCTTCAGCGCAAATCCAAACTAGAGGCGGCATCGAGGTGGGCCGTCCGCAGACTCGCGGCTTTCAGGGCTCAGTCGTCGGTAACGTACTTTGGGACGGCTTTTACTCTGTCTCTACTACGGCCATACCTATGTATATATTTGAGGGGCTTCAGATACAAAACGGTCTTGCTGGCTCGCTTTACGGCGGACAAGATCCGGCAGGCATCTTTAACTACACTAGAAAGCGTCCGATACCGTTTTCAAATAGATTATACGAGTAGGTCAAATTTCGGTATAGGCTGGGATACTTCGGATAGATTTCAGTACGTCGGCTACCGAGGCGTGTTTTACAAGAGCGACGGCGCAAAGCAAGCTAAAAATATCGACTATGAAAGAAATTTAGCTAGCCTAGGGCTTGATTTTTATCTAACCGAAAATTTTACCATCGAGACGAATTTTAGCTACTACAAACACAAAATGCTAGGAATACCCGGCGGCTTTTCGGTGCCTGGTAGAAACGGCGTTTTAAACTTTGCTATACCGGACGCTACAAAAAATACGAAAGCGGGCCTAGAGCAAGAGTGGGCAGGAAGCGACCTAAAAACTACGACCGCTAGCGTTAAATTTAAATACGCTCCGACCGAGCGTTGGTACTTTGAGGGCGGATATCAGTGGCAAAAAGCCATCCGCGATATGTACGGCACGAGCAAAACTTTTACGAATCAAAACGGAGATTTTAGCGTAGCGGCTAGCGGAGGAAACGGCGCGGCAAGCAGGTTTGACGTACAAAGCTGGTTTGCTAAAGCTACGACCGAGTTTGAGACGTTCGGTATAGAGCATAACTTTGGCGTGCAGGCAAACGGCTATATCTGGACGATATACGGCGCTAAAACCGCAGGTGGAAGAGCAAATTTGGGCAGCTCGAATTTATATAATCCAAAAACTTTTTCAAATCCGCACGTAACAAAAGGCGGCGGAGCTTATAAAAGCAGTCAAGGCACTATAAAAAACCTAACTATCGCCGACGATATAAAGCTAAACGACTACTTTAGTGTCATTTTAAGCGCGGCTAGAAGCAACTTTGAGAACAAAAACAAGCAAACGGGCGTAAAAACGTACGATGAGAGCGGTACTGGCTATGCGGCGAGCTTTATTTACCGCCCGGTGGAAAACGTAAGCCTATACTTCACGTATGCAGACAGCTTGCAAGCAGGCTCAAGCTACACCTACGAAAGAACCAATCCAAGATACGGCGAAACGGTCGTTTTAAAGCCGTTTAGAAGCAAGCAATACGAGATCGGCGCAAAAGCCAGGATAGAGGATATCGACCTATCTACGGCGCTTTATGAGATAAAACGCCCGATAGCCTATCTAGGCGACAACAACGAGTATAGCATCCAAGGCGAGCAGGTAAATAGAGGCCTAGAGTTTACCGCAGGAGGCAAGGTCACAAACGATCTTAGCGTAATGGGCGGCGTCGCGCTAATACAGCCGAAGCTAAAAAAGGTAAAACAAGCCTACGCGCAGGGCAAGATCGTGGTCGGCGAACCAAAAGTTCAGTCAAATTTACTCTTTGACTACGTCGTACCAAATACCGACAAGCTAGCCCTAAGCGCAAATTTACACTACACCGGCAAACGCTACGCCGATCAGCGCAACGTAAATGCTGTACCTGCGTACTTTACGACCGATCTTGGCATCCGCTACGTGACCAAAGAGTGGCTAGGCAAGCAAACTACGCTAAGATTTAACATAAATAACGTGTTTGATAAAAAGTACTGGGTCGGAATGTTCCCGTCAAATATCGACGGAACTACGACGGGTGCTGGCACAAGTATCTTTTTAGGACAGAGCAGGACGTTTATGCTCTCGGCTGAAGTTAAATTTTAGCGGAATGTCTCGCGAGCGCCTTTAAATTCGGCAGCGATTTACCTAGTTGTCATTTTAAAAATTTTACCTTCAAATTTTGAAGTCAAATTTTAATTCGGCTTCAAAATTTAAAATTTAAATATTTTGGAGAAAAAGTGCAAGGACTACTAAACTGGCAGGCGATTAGGGAACTCAAATTTGCGCCTATGACTAGAGACGGGGCTGGTGGAAGCGCGGTTGATTGGGATAAAGTAGCCGTGATGTATAACGGCATGGCTGAGCTTGAAAAACGTAGCGCGCAAATTTTAGCGGATACTTTACCGATAACGTCCGAAGATAGCGTACTAGACGTGGGATGCGGACCGGGGCGCCTTAGCGTACCGATAGCAAGGCGAGCCAAAAGCCTAACCGCGCTTGATGCATTTGGAGAGATGCTTAAATTTTGTAAGCAAAACTCCAAAAACGCTGGTGTAAAAAATATAAAATTTATGCAAAAAAGCTGGCTAGATAGCGACGCACTAGATATAATCGGCAAGCACGACATCGTCGTCGCCTCGCGTTCGGTCGGTCTTGGCGATATAAAAAGGCTAAACGACGCTGCGAAAAAATACGTATGCATAACTAGCTTTTTAGAAGACCATCCAAGCCTTAGAGAAATTTGGATGGATTTGCTTGCGGGTATCGACGAAAGAGCTTCAAAACGTCCACCTTTTATAAGCGAAAATCCAAGGATGTTTGGTTACAACGTTACTTTCAATATGCTTTACGATCTGGGCGCAAACGTAAACGTACGGATATTTGACACCGTTTACGAAAAGAGTTTTATGAGCAAGGACGAGGCTTACGAATTTTTAAAATTCGTCGGAGAAATCCCAAAAGAAAAAGAGAAAATTTTTAGAAAAAACGCGGATAAATGGCTAGTAAAAGATGAGGGCGGAGTTAAATTTTACCGCGCGACAAAAAGCTACGCTATGTGGTACGATGTAAGCGAGGTAAGATTTGAATAACAAAGCCCTTTTTGCCGTTTTAACGATCGTGCTGATAGTTTGTGCTTTTGCTTCCTTGGCTATTGGCAGATACGGTCTTGGCGCGGCCGAAATTTTTGCTAGCTTAAAATCTTTGCTATTTGGCTCACCGCCGTCAAACGAGCAAGCTCACGCCGTGATAACGCAAATCAGACTTCCTCGTATCGCCTTTGCGGTACTGGCGGGAGCCGCCCTTTCTGCGTCCGGTGCTGTATATCAAGGGCTTTTTAAAAATCCCCTAGTCTCCCCCGATATCTTAGGCGTCTCTAGCGGCGCGGCGGTGGGCGCTAGCATAGCTATCATCCTATCTCTACCTGTACTTTATGTCTCGCTAGCGGCTTTTGGTTTGGGACTCGCGGCTGTTTTTGCAGTGGTTTTTTTTAAGCCAGCTAATCGCTAGAGGCAAGCTAAACGTCATCATAATGGTGCTTTCGGGCGTCGTTATCTCCTCGCTTTTTGGTACTTTTAGCTCGCTTTTAAAATTTCTAGCAGATAGCAAAAACAAACTACCCGAGATTACATTTTGACTGATGGGCAGTCTAGCTCGCACGGGAGGATATCAAAACGTCCTTTATATGCTAGGCGTCACGGTGTTTTGCTCCGTGCCTCTGTTTTTACTTAGATTGAGGCTAAATATCTTGGCCTTTGGCGAAGAAGAAGCTAAAGCCATGGGTGTAAACGTCAAATTTTATAGCTTTATCATCATCTGCGCTTCTACCTTGCTGGCGGCTTCTAGAGTTGCTTTTTGCGGTATAGTAGGTTGGGTCGGACTCATCGTGCCTCACATCGCCCGCTCTATCGTCGGAGCGAATTTTAACGCTCTTTTGCCGGCTTCAATGCTAATTGGCGCGCTATTTTTACTAGTAGTAGATACGATAGCAAGGTGCGCGATGGCTAGCGAGATACCCCTTGGCATCATCACCTCACTCATCGGCGCGCCCGTTTTTATCTACCTGCTTTATCAGAGCAAAAAGCGCTGGCTGTGAAATTCGAGATAAAAAATTTAAGCTGCGGATACGGCAAAAAGCTAGTCGTGAAGGAATTTAGTGCCGAGCTAAAAGACGGAGAAATTTTATGCCTACTAGGACCAAACGGCGTAGGTAAGACGACCGTTTTTAAGACGATTTTGGGATTTTTAAAGCCTTTTGGCGGAGAAATTTTAGCAGATGGGCGAGATTTTTTCGCCTTAAACGATAAAGAGCGAGCAAAGATCGTTAGCTACGTGCCTCAAGCTCACACTCCGCCGTTTGCTTTTAGGGTTTTAGACGTCGTTTTGATGGGGCGCTCGCCCTATATAGGAACCTTTGAAAATCCAAGCGCAAAGGACGTAAAGATCGCCCTTCAAAAGCTTGAAATGCTAGGAATGAGCGAATTTGCGGATAAAATTTACACCGATATCAGCGGCGGAGAGAGACAAATGGTCTTAATCGCAAGAGCTCTAGCGCAGGAAGCAAACGCCGTTATGCTAGATGAGCCTGCTTCAAATTTGGACTTTGGAAACCAAGTAAAAATCCTAAAAGCCGTAAAGGAGCTAGCGGCAAACGGGCATAAAATCATCATGACCTCGCACTTTGCCGAGCATGCTTTTTATATAGACGCCAAGGTTGCGCTTTTAAAAAGAGATCAAAACATCATCTACGGCAGCGCTAGCGAAGCGATAACGGATGAAAATTTAAAACTTGCTTACGGGGCCGATATAAGAGTAGTAAAAAACGAGATCGAAGGCAGGAGCATTTATTCCTGCGTTCCGATTATTTAAGGAGAAAAAATGAGAAAAATTTTGACGGTTTTGATACTTGCGGCTTGCCTTTTGCAAGCGCGTATCATAGTAGATGACGGCGGAAAAGAGGTGCGGATACCTGATAACGTAGAGCGTGTGACGCCCATGATAGGGGCTTTTACGCAGATGAGTGCAATGCTAAGTGATGAAAGCAAGATCATTTCGGGGGCACCGAAGTTGCCAAAAATGATGAGTAAAATTTTCCCTAAAATAAGAATGACAAATAACATCAGCGGCTCGCTAACAAGCAGTGTTGAAACTATCATTGCCTCAAATACTCAGGTTGTTTTTGGGCCACTAGGCATGATATTTGACGAAAATCAAAGAGCCCAGCTAGAAGCAGCAGGCATCGCGGTCGTAAATATAAATAAATTTAGCAACGCTAGCGAGATAAAAGGTTCAGTTAGTAAAATCGCTGAAATTTTGGGCGGGGATGCTATAAAAATGGCTAGCGAATTTAACGCATATTTTGACGAAAATATAAAATACGTAAGCGAAAAAGTCCAAAATATAAAGGATAAAAAGAGGGTTTTGACTCTAAATTTTAACTCCGGAAATTTTAGCACGATCAGCGGCAAAGATATCGGCGCAGAGTACATAAAAATCGCCGGCGGCATAAATTTAAGCTCCCAAGATAACGAAACTGACTTTAAAATCTCAAAGACGATAAACGAGGAGCAAGTTATTATCTTTAACCCCGATATCATCATAACAAATTCACGCGAAGGTAAGGAAAAAATCCTAAATAATGCTGCGTTTGCAAAACTAAAAGCAATCAAAGACGGCGCCGTTTTCGTCGTGCCTAGCGGAGTTTATCTCTGGTCGGTTAGAAGCGCCGAAGGCGCCTTGCAGCCGCTTTGGCTAGCCAAAATCTTTTATCCTGAAATTTTCACCGAGCTAAATTTAGAAGACGAAGTGAAGAAATTTTACCTCAAATTTTACCGTTATGAACTAAGCGATGAGGAAGTAAAAGAAACACTAAACCCAAAATAAAACCGCTAAATTTTCGCCTCGCTTCGCAAACACGGGGCGAATAAATTTAGCCCTCGCCGCTTTTGCGTTTTTATAAATTTAAGCCCGTTTGGGTATAATCCACCCTTTTAAACGCGAGGAAAATATGCCCCTTTCAAAACTAAATCAAGAACAATACGCCGCCGCAACCGCTCCGGCCGGACACAATCTAGTCATAGCAAGCGCGGGCACCGGCAAAACCAGCACCATCGTCGCGCGCATCGCTCATCTGCTAAATTTAGGCGTAAAGCCCGAAAAAATCCTGCTGCTAACCTTTACCAACAAGGCTGCAGCCGAGATGATCGAGCGTCTAAACCGACATTTTGATAAAAAAATCACCTCGCGCATCACGGCCGGCACCTTTCACTCGGTTTCTTATTCGCTGCTTAAATTTCTAGAAAAACCGGTCACGCTAAAGCAGCCTAGCGAGCTAAAAACGCTGCTAAAATCGCTCGTCGAGAGGCGCAAATTTAACCACCTAAGCGACGTCAAACCATACGGCGGCGCTTATCTTTACGACGCGTATTCGCTGTTTCAAAATTTAGCCCTAAAGCAAACGTTTGGCGAATGGCTAAAAGAGCGAAGCGACGAGCAAGGCGTATATGCCGAGATTTATGAGGACGTTTTGCGCGAATTTGAGGAGGAAAAGAGCAAATTCGGCTATGCGGATTTTAACGACTTGCTTATCAAAATGCGCAACGAACTAAGAAAAGGCGCGCCGCTAAAATTTGAGGAAATTTTAGTCGATGAGTATCAGGACACAAACTCCCTGCAAGGCTCGCTAATCAGCGCTTTTGAGACGAAAAGCCTCTTTTGCGTCGGGGATTTTGACCAGAGCATTTACGCTTTTAACGGCGCAAATATCGAGATCATCGGCTCGTTTAAGGACCGATTCGCAGACGCTAAAATTTACGCGCTAAATATCAACTACCGCAGCAGCTCCGCGATCCTAGCACTTGCCAACAAAGTCATCGCAAACAACCCGCGCCTTTATGAAAAAAAGCTAGTCGTCGGCCGCGAGGGTAAATTTACCTCGCCAAAGCTGCTGGTTTACAACGAGCTTTTCGACCAATACGCCAACATCGCGCAGATCATCGCCGTTTCAAAATATAAACAAGAAAACATCGCCATCATCTTTCGCAACAACTCGAGCGCCGACGGCCTAGAAGTCGCGCTGCGAGAGCTTGGTATCGGCTCCAAGCGCAAGGGCGGCGTGAGCTTTTTTGAGAGCCGCGAGGTGCGCGCCGCGATGGACCTGCTAGGCATCCTTATAAATCCAAAAGACATCATGGCCTTTATCCACGTGTGCGAATACGCAAAAGGCGTCGGTGCGGCGCTTAGCAAGGAGATTTTTGAAGTACTAAGCAAGGTTGGACACGGCGACGTCGTGCGCGGATTTTTGCAGCCTGACGATAGCGTGGAGGCCTTTGCTAAAAAGACCAAAAACTACCAGCTGGGGCTTTTTGACGAGCTTGACGAGGTCGGGGAGAAGTCGCGCTTTGCTAAATTTAACTTTTGCGAGGATTTTTTCGCGCACCCGATTTTAAAAATGCAAAAACTAAGCGAGAGCGGCGGGCAATTTTTGTATGAAATTTACAACTTTTTAAGCGCCGCCAAACGCCACTCGCGCCCGACCTCGCTGATAGAAGATCTCAAAAATAGCAAAATTTACGCTCTCATCGCCGATAGTCTTGCCACCAAGCGCGCCACGCAAAAAAACGGCAACATCGACGAAACGCTAAAAAAAGAGGCCCTCGAGCGCATCGCGGGTAAGCTTGAGGTGCTTGGCGAACTAGCCAAAAACTACTCGGAGGCGGAGAAATTTTATAACTTTATCACGCTGGGCAGCAGCGAAATGAGCAGCGGCGAAGGGGTAAATTTGCTAAGCGTGCACGCCTCAAAGGGGCTTGAGTTTGACCTCGTTTTTGTAGTCGATCTCGCGCAAAATCGCTTCCCGAACCTCAAACTCATGAGCATGGGCGGCTCGCTCGAGGAGGAACGGCGACTCTTTTACGTCGCGGTCACGAGGGCCCGCGACGAGCTGATTTTAAGCTACGCCAAATACGACAAAATCAAAAAGATAAACTACCAACCCAGCCAGTTTTTGATCGAGGCTGGGATGGCTAGCGCCGGGATTTAAATTTGACGGCAAATTTGACCGATGTGAAATTTAAAGTCGTTTAAATTTAGCTGCCCTATTTTATCTTTCATCTGTCGCTGTCGGCTCTTGGTATAACCTGCATCTTGAAAATGCATTTTTTAAATCAATCTCCGCCGATGCGAGCGTGCTAAATTTTAATCAAATTTGAGTGGCTAGAAGCGGTACCGCAAAATTTGACTGCGCCGCCCAAACCAAATTTACGCCTACATAAAGCTCGGCGCGTCGTTTGAAAAAAGGATCAGATCGCCGGCTTTGGTGTTTTGCGCCAGGGCTTCTTGCATTTTTGATTTGTCCTTGATGACGATGACTTTTGGTCTACTTAGGTGCTTTAGTAGCGCGACGGCGTTTAGCGAGCTTGTTAGCATAACGATGTCAAAGGTCTTGTTGATGATCTTGCTTAGTTTTTCGTTCTCTTCGTCGCTACTCTCCATGATGCCGGGCGTCACGAGCACCTTGCGCCCCTCGTAGCTGGCGACTAGCTCATAGCTCGCGCTCATACCGTTAAAGTTACCGTTAAAACCGTCGTCGATGATGATTTTACCGCCGGCATCGATGCGCTCGAGTCTATGCTCGACGTTTTTTAGACGCGCTAGAGCTGTGGCGATCCTGGTCTCGTCTAGTCCTAGATATAGCGCGGTTTTGACACAGACGGCTAGATTTGCGGCGTTAAATTTACCAAGCAACGGCGAAGCAAATTCCCTCTCGCCAAGCTTAAATTTAACCCCATCAAGGCTCGCCTCAACACCGCCCAGATCGCTATCGTAAATTTCTATCTTCTCGCCCTCGTTTGCCTGCGTGCTGCTGTGCACAAAAGCCTTTTCTAGGCGCTTTGAGCCAAGAGCCTCAAGCTTTGTGGAGCGGATATTTTCGAGCGTTTTAAAGTACTCGATATGCTGCGCGCCGATCTCGCCGACGATTGCAATCTGCGGGCTCAAAAACTCCGTGATCTGTGCGATGTCGCCTTTTAGACGCGCACCGGCTTCGGCGATATAGATCTGCGTACCGGCGGCAAGCTCGTTGTTTACGTCTTGGATGAGGCCTGCTAGCGTGTTTACGCTGCGAGGGGTTTTACGGCAGGCGAAGTCATTTTTAAGCAACTCAAATAGGAAATTTTTGATGCTGGTTTTGCCAAAACTCGCCGTTATCATGATGATTTTGAGCTCAGGCATCGAGGCTAGCTTTTTGCGCGCGCTATTTTCGTAGGCTTTAAATTTTGCCTTTTCCAGCAAAAAGCTAACCGCAAAAGAAGCCACGAGCGGTAGGACGACGCCTAAATTTACGCGGTGTTGCGTCGCGAGATAAACGGCATAGCTAGCGATAACCGCGAGCGCTAGGATAATAAAAAATCGCTTGACTCGCGGCGTAAAAACTAGCTTTTTATCGAGCTTTTTATGCCAAAGAGCGATGCTTGGCACCAGCGCAAAGTAAAAATAAATCCAAAAAAATCGCTCCGCCCCGTAAAAAAGTACGATCGGCACGATGAGAAAAAACACGTGCCACAGCGGCCTGGTGAAGTGAAACAGCACGCGCTCAAACTTGTAGGAAAACCACTGAAGGCAGGTGATGAGATAAAATCCGAGCGCAAACGTAAATAAAGTCTGCGTCGCGGCAAGGCCGATATTTATGAGGGTTTCGTTCATTTTTTCTCCTAGGTTCGCTTAGGCGGGCTTTTGTTTGCGCCCTTTTTGCCAAATTTAGCGTTTTGAGGTTTGTTTTTGCGTGCTTGGCGTAAATTTGATAGTTTTTCCGTTAAATTTGAGAGCAAATTTATCCGCCCTGCTTTTTTTACGCCGTAAAACGCAAATTTATCAGCCGAGATTTTACAGATTTTGGGCTTAAATTTAGCTCGTAAATTTGATGCAGGTCTGCCAAACCAGCATAAATTTAACGCTGATATCCAAAATCCTAAATTTGCACTCTAGCTTAAATCAAACGTTTGCTGTACCGGCTTTTTGGGGCTTTTTTGACCGTCTTGCTCATCTTTTGGTGAAATGTGATTTTGCTCGTCGCTGATTGAAACGCTACTTTTAGGTTCTGATTGGTTTTGCGCGATTTCTTGCCCGTCAAACAAATTTTCTTTAAAACCATTTTTTGTAAAAATCTGGCCGTTTTCGTAGTCTGTATCGTCAGGCTGCGAGCTTTTATCAGCCAAATTGCCGCTTTGCGATTGCTCGTCAAAAAGGCTGCTTTGAGAGATGGTTTTTGTACCCATGACTACCTCTTGCTCCGAAACCGCCTGGATAGATTCCGTCAAATTTTGCTCAGAATCATTTTTAAGATCGCCGTCTTCGTCGGCGTCCCAGGCTTCCTCGCTCAAATTTTCATAGTTTTTCGGGCTTAAAATTTTCACACTCTCGATACCGCTTTCATCATCCAAATCCATCAAATTTAGCCCCGCATTCACTACGCCGTCGATGTAGCGCGCGTGGAGTAAAAAGAAAAAATGATCGCCCTTTAGCGCGTGAAATTCGCTGTTTTTGATGAGGCGACTTACGCGTTCGCCGCTTTTTAGAGGCGTGGCCTTGTCCTCCTCGCCCCAAAATATAAACACCTTGCCGCCAAAGTCCGCAAATTTAGAGCTAAAGTCCTCATCGACGACGTTTTTTAGGGTCTCGTACATCGTTTTGCTCATGCCTTTTACGTCTTTCGTTGCAAAAAATTTGTATAAAAATCCAAGGCCGAATAGTTTTAAAAACTTAAACAAAGCAATCTTAAATCGCACCCAAAGCGGCTTTTTAGCTACGATGCCTGCCGAGCTTAAAAGCGCGAGATATTCGGGGTTTAGCAGGGTTGCGACCTTGCCGCCGAAGCTATGTCCGAAGATGATTTTGGGGCTTGCGCCAAGCTCGTCCAAAAATGATTTCATGATTTTTGCGTAGTCTTTCGTCGCTAGCACACCGTGCATACTGCTCGCGCCAAAGCCCGGCATATCGACGTAAATGTGCCGCAAGTCCTTAAAATATACACCGAAAGCCTTTTTCATGATCTCTTTGTTTGCACCCCAGCCGTGCAAAAATAGCGCGACGTCCTTGTTTGCGGGATTTACGGTTTCGTAGCTGATGCGGTAAATTTTGCCGCCGTATTTTACCTCTTTGACCGCCATTATTCGCCGCTTCCGGCTCGTTTTTTAGCCTCATATATGCTTTGAAGAACCTCGACAGCCTCGCATAGGCGCTCATATTCGCCCATATTTAGCAGCACGGCTTCAAATTTATTATTTTTGACGATCACCGCGCGCTTCATCTGCGCCTTGCCGACCTTGCCTAAAACGGCGCTAAAATTTCGCACCACTTCGGTCGCCGTGTAAATTTCATCTTTGCTAAAAGTAGTCATTTCTGCTCTTTACGTAAAATTTTGTGTAAAATATAGCATATTATCTTTAAATTCAAATTAAAATATAATGGCGCATTATGTTCTTTAAAATTTATTTTAGAGCGTTTTATATTTTTAGAGTGAAATTTGCGAGTATAAGAAAGGCGGATGGGTAAAATTTGACTAAAACTAGCGGTTGAACAGAAAAAAGGCGAGTTAAATTTGGCCTAAATTGGCGATTTTGCAATATAAAATGTTGAAAAACAAGCCGCGCTTTTGCCTAGCAAACGTAATAATCGCTAAATTTCAAAACTACCGACCAAATTTATTAGCGATACAATAAGGCATAAAAATTTAAAAAACCGCCAAAAACAGTCTGTTTAAGGCGGCAATCAAACGTAAAATTTAAAAAATAAGACGCAATAAAAATTTTACAACTTGCCCTTTGCCGACGTTATGGAGTTGATAAATTT
The DNA here is from genome assembly GCA_963519915.1 of uncultured Campylobacter sp. Classification (GTDB taxonomy): domain Bacteria; phylum Campylobacterota; class Campylobacteria; order Campylobacterales; family Campylobacteraceae; genus Campylobacter_A. Next base: position 16,953 of record CAUQPE010000016.1, read on the forward strand.
ATAGTCGATATTTATCTCGCGTTCTTTTGGCAAGCTTGCGGCTAGGCGACCAAGCGTGCCCTCAAAATCGTCAAATAGATAATTGGCCATGCTGCCCGGGTTCGGATTGATCTCGTTAAGATAGACTTCGCCGTTTATCTCGAAAAAGTCGCAGCGTATTAGCGCCCCGTCAAAGCCGCAGTTATAGATGCGCTCAAAGCTTTGTTTTAGCTTGGCGGCTAGCTCTGCGCTGATGTCGGCCTCGCGCGCCCTACTCTCGTTTGAAAAGCTCATATACTTTTGCTCGTAGTCTAGAAATTCCTTCTTTTTAGGCTCTTCGATGATGGAAAATTTGATCTCGCCGTCCGCCTTGCAGCCTGCTAGATTGTACTCCTTTACGCCCTCGATAAATGGCTCTGCCAGGATCTCTTTATCAAACTCATACGCCACGTCCAGGCCGTATTCTAGCTCGCCGGCGTCTTTTATCACGCTCACGCCGATCGAGCTTCCTAGTCGGAGCGGCTTTAGGATCACTGGTAGTGGCAGGCTAGGCGCCTTTTCTCTGCTTACAACCTCGTAGTTTAGTGTTTTTACGCCGGCTTTTTGCGCGAGCAGTTTGGTTAGCTCCTTGTTGTAGCTTAGCGCGCTAGCCTCGACGCGAGGGCCGATGTAGCTAAGGCCATAAAACTCGAGCAACGCCGCGATCTTGCCGTCCTCGCCGTCCATGCCGTGGACTAAATTTATAAACACGTCCGCCTCGACCTTTTTCTCGCCGAGCAGCCCGCCCACGAAAAATCCGCCCTGTTTTAGAGTGAGCTTTTTGGCGTTTTTATACTTGCCCGAGCTAAAGAAATTCGCCCTCATATCGGCGCCGTTTATCAGGTAAAATTCTCTAAATTTATCGCAAAATATAAACAAAGGCTCGTTTTTTAACACCTTTTTTATGGCTATGGCGCTCACAATACTGATCTCGTGTTCGTAGCTTTTAGCGCCGAATATCACAGCAAATTTCATATTTTTTCCTTTTTTATGCTAGTTTTTTTAGGGCTTGTTTGACGAGTTCGCCCGTATTTTGCGCGTCGCACTCGCTAAGCGCCTTGGTTATCTTTTCTCTTTTAAAGCCAAGGCTCTCAAGCGCCAAGATTGCTTCGTGTTGATAGCTAGGCAGATTTTCATCCATCGTCATCTTTGCGTCGCTAAGTTCAGCGATGATGCGTCTAGCCGTCTTTGCGCCGATGCCCGGCACCGTTTGTAGCGCCGCCGCGTCTCCGCTTTTAACCGCGTTTAAAAATGCGTTCGGATTTAGGCTCGAGCACACCGCCATCGCCGTCGCCGCGCCGATTCCGCTTAGTTTTATCAGCATCTCAAACATCTTTTGCTCGTTGCTATCTAAAAATCCGTAAAGCAAGTCCGCATCCTCGCGGATGATCTGCGTGATGTTTAGCTCCACGCTCTGGCCTCGCTCGAGCTTTGCCGAGCAAAAAAGCGAGATAGCTACGCCGTAGCTCACGCCACCGGCTGTTTTTAGGATGAGATTTGCGGGCTCTTTTTTGGTTATCACGCCCTCGATCGCTTTTATCATCGTTTTCCTTTAAAATTTGCGATTATCTCTAAAATTTGATTAATTCTTGCAAAAATTTATCCGTCACTTCGCTAAAGGCGGCATTTAGCGCCTTCATCGCGATTTCGCCCTCGTCCGCACCTGCGTCTTTTTGCGAGCTTAGCACGACGCTTTTTAGCTCTTTGCCGTCTTTAAAAAAGCTAAACATCATGGAAATTTGCGCCTTTTGATCTTTGATTTGAAGCGTGAGTAAATTTGACTTCACGCTTATGTCCGCGTTTTTAAAAGATGGATTAAACGCGCACTGATCGCTCGCGGCTATGATCAAATTTCGCCTAGCCATCTCGCTTGGGAGCGCTAAAAATTTGATATTTTTTAGCGGGCGGATCTCGCCGTTTGCGTCTATTTTCAGGACTTCGCGGCTCTCGTACGCGCCAAAAACCCGCACCTCCTCGATAAAAACCGTTTTTTTGGGCTTGTTTGCGCACTCTTTAAATTTATCCTCCGTGCTGCCTAGCATAAAATAATTCGTCCTAGGTGCAGGCTTTGCCAAAACGCTGCAACCGCTAAAAAACAGTGCCGCGGCAGCTAAAACTGTGCTTAAAATTTTCATTTTTCGTCCTTTTTCTGCGTGTCTTTAAAGAAAAAATCGTACGGGTCGTCCTCGAGTCTAAAGAGGGTGTTTCTAAAATCCGAAATGAGCTTTTGAAAGCTTAGTAGCGTCCTTTCCGTCTCGTCGCTAAGCGTATTTAGCGCGCCCTTTACGTCGTATTCGCCGCTTTTTATCTTTTCCGAGATTGCAGCTTGTAGATTTTTGAGCGCTTGCGCGGCGTCCGTGGCCTTGGTCGTAAACGAATTTACGAACTCAAGCGTGCCCGAGGCGTTTTTTAGCGCTTTTTTTAGCTCGTTTAGCGTCAAATTTGCATTTGCCAAAACCTCGTTGGCGTTTGCTATAGTCGCGTTTATATCGAGATTTCCGGCATTTATTTTTTTCATCGCTTCATCGGCAGAAACTAGGATAGATGAAAATTTAGCCGCGTTTTCGTCGCTTAAAAATTTATTGATATTTTTAAAGGTAGACTCTAAATTTTTCGTTAGATACTCGGCTCTGTCGCCGATTTTGTCAAAAAAGCTAGCCTCAAGCCCGATGTAGGCTTTTTCGTTTTTATCAAAAAGCGGGCTATCCATACTGCCGCGCGAGATATTTAGGTAGCCGATGCCGGTGATGCCCTGTATCTCCGCAGACGCCGTGCTGTCAGTTCTTATCGGTATGTCTTTTCTCACGGAGAGCTCAAGCTCGATGAGGGCCTCTTTTTCGTCGGCAAAGCGGATATCCTTGACCGTGCCTGCGTCTACGCCGATAAATTTGACCGTGGAGTCCTTTTTGATGCCGCTTGGCAGGCTTGTAGTTTTGATGAAATACGACCTGTAATCATCGGCCTTTTTCCCGTATCCGCCCAGCCACCACGCCGCGATACCTAGCGCGCTCACTACTAGCACGAAAAAAAGGCCTATCAAAGTATAATTTATTCTATTTCCCACCGTTTTTCCTTGTTTTTAAAAGCTCTTCGAGCGGATTTTCTGGCATTTGCATCAGCTGCTCAAAAGTCCCCTCAAAGGCTATCTTTTTATCCTGAAGTATCAAAAATCTATCTAAAATCGTGCAGATACTGTCTATATCGTGCGTCACCATCACGACCGTGACGCCAAGCGTATCTCGTAGCTCCACCACCAGCTCGTCAAAGGCGCGCGCGCTACTTGGGTCAAGGCCGGAGTTTGGCTCGTCCAAAAACAAAATTTTAGGACTCAGCACCAGCGCTCTAGCCATCGCCACGCGCTTTTTCATACCTCCGCTTAGCTCGCTTGGGTACTGCAAAGCGACGTTTTCGCTAAGGCCTACTTTTTGCAGCCAAAACATCGCTATCTCGCGCATCGATCGCTCACTCATCCCGCTATACTCTTTTAGCAGGATGTAGATGTTTTCTAGCACGTTCATCGAGGTATAAAGTGCGCCGAACTGAAACATCACGCTGCAAGCGAGCTTCATCTCCTGTCTAGCCGCTTCGTCTAGCGACCATAGATCGCGCCCCAGCATCTCGACTTTGCCGCCGCTTGGCTCTTTTAGATATATCATCGTTTTCATCAGCGTCGATTTACCCGTGCCGCTACCGCCGAGTAGCCCGTAAATTTCAGCCTCGTTTACGTGAAAATTTAGCCCGTCGTGGATCACCCTGTCGCCAAATTTCGTCGTTAAATCAGTCGCTTTTATTATCATTTATATGCCTAGTTGCGTGAAAATAATCGAAAACAGCGCATCCACCATGATCACGCCAAATATCGCGTTTACCACGCTCACGGTCGTATATGTGCCTACGCTTTGGGTGTTTCCGCTGATCTGAAAGCCTCTCATGCAGCCGATAAACGCGATCACGACGCCAAAAAACGGAGCCTTAAAAAGACCGACGTAAAGGTGTTTAATGTCCACCTCTTGGCCAAACCTCGCTAGATAGCTATCAAAGCTGATGTTTAGGTAGTTTTCCATCACGACCATCTCGCCGAAAATCCCCGCCACGTCGGCTAAAAACACGATAAGCGGCATGGCTACGATGAGGGCGATCACGCGAGGCAAAACAAGAAATTTAAACGGATCAAATCCCATAGTTTTCATCGCGTCGATCTCTTCGGTGATTTTCATAACGCCGATTTGCGCGGTAAAGCTAGACGCCAGACGCCCCGCTACGATGATAGCGGCAATGAGCGGGGCTATCTCGCGCAGGGTCAAAAGCCCCATCATCTCGACGATTATTATCGTAGCGCCGAAACTCTCGAGCAAATTTGAGCCCTGATATGCTAGCACGATGCCGATGAGAAAAGAGGTAAGGCACACAATAAAAACCGACTTTATACCCGCATCCTCAAAATAAGCCAAAATTTCCTTTACGCGGATATTTTTTAGCATGAATATCTTGCTAAATTTAACCAAAAACTCGCCCATGAAATTTAAAAACGCGCAAAATCCCGCAAAAAACGCGGTCAAATTTTTACCGATTTGAGAGAGCGGATTTTCGTGAGGTTTGGCGTTTATGATTTGCTTTATTTTGGGATTTATTTCGCTATTTATCGAGGCGAAAATCTTTTGCGCATGCGGGTTTAAATTTACGAGCTCGTACTCTTTGCGAGCATTTAAAAAGGTATTTTTAAAAAACAGCGCCGCTGCGTAGTCGAGCTCTTTTGCATCTTTAAAATTTAAAACGATTTTATTAAATTTCTTTGAGCCGATAAGTGCGGCCGTTTGGGTCCAAATTTGAGCCGGCAGCTTATAGTTCCAGTCGTTTTTTAGATTTATAGTTAGCTTGCCGCCGCTTTGCTCGCACTTGTAAAATTCGCTTTCAAATTTTAAAAAAAGAGGCAAATTTAGGCCTTTCTGACGTTATTATTTTTCTTAACTACGTAGTCTATATCGCCCTCCTCGGTCTGAACCTTTGCGATCTTTAGCACGCGGGCGATCTCGTTTTCTCTGGTGTTATAGGTTATATCGCGAGCTGGATCTACGAGCCTAAATTTAACCTCGTTAAATTCGCGCCACTTATCGTGATTTATCACTTTGGAGTTAAAAATCCCCTCTTGTATTCCTACTATCTCCTCTTTTAGCTCGGCGATCATATCCTTTTTTTCTTTAAAATCCTTTAAAAGCGCGTTATACTCGTGCACTAGCTGCTGGTACTCTTTTAGCTTCTTTATAAAAGTAGCCGGCGGCGTAATGCTTGAGTTTTTTAGCTCCTCGATCTTAGCTTTGATGACGTTTATCGGGCCTTTATTTTCCTCTATGACGCATCTTTTAGACTCTAGGATTCGCGGCATTTTAGCAATTTGCTCTCTTATGATTTTTATCTTTGCCGTAGCTTCGTTTATCTTTTCGCCCGAGTTTTTTACCATGCTAAAATCTACTAAAATTTTATTATTTACGCCTTTTAGCCTTTTTATCTCCACGCTATCTGCTACGATTATTTTCGCATTTGACGCTAGAGTGTCGATGATTACGCTTTCTGCGATTATCTCTCCGCCTAGAACCGACTTTATGCGAGCGATTTTAGCTTTTACCCTGCCGCCTTCTAGACGGTCTATATCGACGCTGTCTCCCTCAAAGCTACCGATATGTACGGCTATTTTCGCTTCTTTGGCTTCGATTAGAGATTTTGCGTGGGTTTGTCCGCCTATAGATACTTTATTTGCCTTTACGACGGCGTTTGCGGCGACGTTGCCTTCGATATTTACTTCATTGGCCTCGACGGTCATGCCCGTGCCTATGGCGTCTTTGTTTATATCTCGCTCTTTTACGTTTAGCGTGACGCTGGTATCTAGCCCCGCATCTACAGAACCGGTAGTTTTAAAAGAAATTTCATTTACGTCTAGCTCGTCTTTGATATCAAAGACTCCGTTTTTTTCATAAACGTAGCCAGCCTTTTTACAAAAATATCTTATACCCGTCTCATCCTCGGCGCAGTAGATATTTTCGGTGATTTGGGGCATTTTAGTTATCGTTGTTTTGGCTTTTTGGATAGCTAGGAGGTTTCCGCGCACGTCGCGGCCGCTAGAACCGTCTTTGGCTTTTATATATTCTATTATCAGCTCGTTTTCTATCGCTCCTAGTAGATAGCCTCTGTTTGCGTGATCGATTTTGCCGTTTTCGTCCGCGTTTTTTATCTTGCTTTTATAATAAAATATCAAATCATCATCCACCGAGGGTTTAGCCTCTACGCCCTGCGTCACCGTAAAAACGTAGTCTTTGTCCAGATATTCCTTCACTCTTAGCGCAGATGTAATTTTGGCTATCTCCTCATGCATCGTTTTATCTCTGATACCGATTAGGATGCCTACTTTTATCATTTTTTTGTAGATGAAATCAACCATCTTTTTGCCCAGTTCCTCGAAATAAACGGCGTCTCCTCCGCGCGAAACGGTAGCTAGAATTTTGGTTAAATTTTTATTGGCGTTTATAGCTATGCTAGGCAGCACGATGGGCTTAGCGCGCCTAAGGTCGTAAAATTTGACTCTATAAATTTGCTTTAGGCTCTCTACCTTTTCTACGTAAAATTTATCGTCGTCAAAGACGCCCAGCTTGCTTTGGGCTAGCATTCTTGGCGATTTTTCTCCGACTATTTTGCACTCGGTTTTAAAGTCTAAATTTTCAAAATATATAAATTTATTATCCACTCCGTAATTTCTAACTAGATTTAGCACCTCGCCGTACGGGCTTGGCGTTTCTATCTCGATGTCTTCAAGGTACGTTTGCGCGTTTTGGTTTTCTGGCACGTGATACTCTCGCAATTTTTTGATTTTTAGTCGATTATCTCTAAAATTTCATTAAAAACTCTTGATTTTACGTCTTTTAAAACTAAATTTGCCTATCATAGCGCTAAAAATTTACTAGGATTTTCGTGTTTATCAAGGGCTTTTTTTCAAACAGTATCGGCATTATGGTTTCGCGAGTTTTAGGGCTTGTGCGCGACTTGCTTACGGCTTCTACTTTGGGCGCGGGCATTTACAGCGACATATTTTTTATCGCGTTTAAGATACCAAATTTACTGCGCCGTATCTTTGGCGAGGGGGCTTTTGCCAACGCTTTTTTGCCCAATTTTACTAAATCAAACAAAAAATCGCTCTTTAGCGCCGAGATTTTTCTTAAATTTCTAGCCTTTATCGGCATTCTCACGCTTTTGGTAAATTTATTCGCCCCGTTTTTTACCTCCGTTATCGCCACGGGCCTAGCGGAGAGCGACATAAACGAAGCCGTCCCGCTCGTAAAAATCAACTTCTACTACCTAGCGCTCATCTTTGCCGTTACATTTTTAGCCTCGCTTTTGCAGTATCGCGGGCACTTTGCCACGACGGCGTTTTCGACCGCTTTGCTAAATTTAGCCATGATAGGCTCTTTAGTTTTAGCTCGCGGACAGGAGCCTAAAGTCGCGGCTTATTATTTGAGTTTCGGCGTCGTGGTCGGCGGCGTTTTGCAGCTCATCGCGCACCTTATCGCACTTAAATTTAACGGCATCTCAAAGCTCTTTTTCGGCG
>CAUQPE010000017.1:0-23920 GCA_963519915.1 uncultured Campylobacter sp.
CAACGTCCTCACCACCTTTCATTTAAATTAGACGGCGATTATAGTTTAAATTTGATAAATTTAAGCTTTGCCAGCCGCCGAAAAATGCAGATAAGAGAAAATATGTAATTAAGGATTTTAATACGCGATTAAGGCATTAATCTTATAATCTCGCTATTTTGCAATTAGGAAAAATAATGACTAAAGAAGAGTATAAAAATTATTTCAAATTTGCTAGCAAACGCTATATCGCCTACATCCTTATCACCTGTACTGCGCTGATTTTACCTTTTATATCTATCGGCAGAAATCAATTTTTCCTATTAAGCTTTGAGCGCAGCGAGCTGCATCTGTTTTTTGCCAAATTTAACGTCCAAGAGCTATTTTTGATGCCTTTCGTACTCATTATTTTTTTTATTTTTATATTTTTTATGACAAATTTGGGCGGTCGCGTCTGGTGCGGCTGGAGCTGTCCGCAGACGATATTTCGCGCGATCTACCGCGACCTCATCCAAACTAAAATTTTAAAAATCCGCAAGAGTATTTCAAACAAACAAACGCAGGCCGAGAGCGGCGTCAAAAACGCGCTAGCAGTCGCGATATGGAGCGTTTTGGCTTTTATCGCGGCGGCAAATTTTCTCTGGTTTTTCGTCCCGCCGCAGGACTTTTTCGCTCAAATTTCAAATCCCGCCGAGCATAAAATTTTACTTGGAGCTTGGCTTGTTATCGCGGTGTTTTTGATATTTGACGTCGCGTTTTTGGGCGAAAACTTTTGCGTTTACGTCTGCCCATACGCTAGAGTGCAGTCCGTGATGATCGATTCTGACAGCGTACAGGTGATCTACGACGAAGCACGCGGCGGTAAAATTTATGATGGTCAAACCAAACTCTGGAAAAAGCCGCCCGATCCGCAAAACGAGTGCACCGGCTGCGAAGCCTGCGTGAAAATTTGCCCGACACACATCGACATCAGAAAAGGCATGCAGCTAGAGTGCATAAACTGCCTAGAGTGCGTAGATGCCTGCACCAAAACGATGTCGGGGCTAAATTTGCCTAGCCTCATTAGCTGGACGAGCTCAAATTCCCTAAAAACCAAGCAAAAAGTGCGGTATTTTCGCTTTAAAACCGTCGGTTACTGCGCCATCATCGCTATTGCCGCGACCGCGCTAACGCTAATGAGCGCCAAAAAAGAGAGCATGCTGCTAAATATCAACCGCACGAGCGAGCTATATAAGGTAAATAAAAGCGGCGAGATCGAAAATGCATACGTGTTTTTGTTTGAAAACACCGACGCGCAGGCGCATGAGTTTTATTTTGACGTTAGCGCGGACGGAGCTAAATCGCCGATAAAAATCGAGCGCCCAAAGGATCAAATCCCTCTAAAAGCGGGCGAAAAAAAGAAGATCGTAGTCGTACTAAGCGCGCCTAAATCGGCATTTGCCAAGACTGGCGAGCAAACGACGAAGATAGAAATCTCCGCCTACGCAGCGGATAACAAAGAAAAAATAAATGTTAAAAGATGGACGATTTTCGCCTATCCAAGTGAGTAAAAAATTATTTTTTTATAGTATAATCATATTTTAAGATTTTTTTGAAATTTGAGGGCTAGAAAAATGAATACGAAACCGACGAAACGAAGCGCCGAGAGAAAAGAGAAATTCATCCAAGCCGGACTTGAAATTTTCCTCGAAAACGGCTATGAAAACACGAGTTTAACGGATATCATCAAAAAAAGCGGCGGGTCGCTGGCGAGCATCTACAAATTTTTTGAAAATAAAGAAGGACTTTTTCGCGCTATCGTAGAGCGTGGATTTGACGACTTTAGGACACAGATAGACGAGAAAATCGATCTAAATTTATCGCATAAGCTGGATGATTTTTTAACCAAATTTGCGATGATATTTTTCGACATCATCTGCGAAAAGAAAACCACGCTAATCTCAAGAGTGATGATGAGCGAAGGCGCAAAAAAAGACGGACTTTTTGGCAAAGAGTTTTTGGATCAAATTTTAAGCAAAATCGATAAAATTTTAATCGATTTTTTCGAGCGCGAAGACATAAAAGTCCAACTAAATCCATGTATCTCTCCTTACGTCGCAGCCAAGGCGTTTGCCGCAGTCGTCAGAGAGCCTTATCATTATAATGCTGTTTTGCTAAACGAGGACATAATGCTAAGTGCAGAAGAGCGCGAAGAGCACGTAAAAACACGCATAGATATGTTTTTGCACGGCGTAAAAAAACGCTAAATTCGACTCTCAAAATTTGACTTTCCGTATAAATAAGAGTAAAATAGCCGACTTTGTTTGCAACAAATATTACATCACAAATTTTGTGTATAATATCCCAAAAAACTAAAAGGCAAATTTATGAGAAATTTTAAAACTCTCTCGGTTTTACTATTAGCATCGCTACTATTTACGGCATGCTTTGACGGTAACGATAAAAAAGGCGCGGCCGCAGCCGGGCAACAACGACAAATGCCGCCCTCAAAGGTCGATGTATTCGTAGCTAAAAAATCAGACGTGCCGATCAGCTTTGATTACACCGCGACCCTAACGAGCCTGCAAGACGTAATCGTATTTCCAAAAGTAAGCGGCACGATAACCAAGCAATTTTTTAAACCCGGCGACAACGTAAAAGCAGGCGACAAGCTGTTTTTGATAGATCCCGAAAAATACCAAGCCAGCTACGATGCGCTTGAGGCCGCTATCGGCGTAGCAAACGCAAATTTAAAAAATGCTCAAACCGAATTTAACAGAATTTCAAATTTATATAAGAAAAACGCCGTTTCGCAAAAAGAGTACGACGCGGCAGTCTCGGCGCTCGAGATCGCAAACGCAAATTTACTAAGCGCTAGAGCAAACGCCAAAAACGCCAAGATCGACCTGGGCTACACAAGCATAACCGCGCCTTTTGACGGCGTTTTGGGCGATAACCTAGTAGACGTGGGCTCGCTAGTCGTAGCAAACACGACTCAGCTCGTGCGCCTAACCAAAATCAATCCGATCGAGGCGCACTTTCACATCTCCGACGTCGATAACCTAAACCGCGTCAAAATGCAAGAAAGCGGCCTCTGGGCGCAAACAAACTCGGACGCCGTACTAAAAGTCGGCCCGGGAGAGTTTAACGGCAAGGTAAATTTCATCGATAACGTCGTAAATACTAACATGGGCACCGTTTTAGCCAAGGCCGAATTTAACAACGACGAGGGCAAGCTGCTACCTGGCATGTTCGGCCACGTGACAATGGGCGGATTTTATCAAAAAGATGGCTTTAAAATCCCTCAAGCAGCGCTCCAGCAAACCGACGTCAAGACCTACGTACTAGTCGTAGAGGACGGTAAAGTAGCCTCCAAGGACGTAAAAATCACCTACCAAACCAAAGACGCCGCAGTCGTTAGCGAGGGGCTAAACGAAAATGATAAAATCATCTTAAACAACTTCCTAAAAATCGGCGTAGGCGCGCCCGTCGAGATAGATAAGGACTTAACCGAAAGCTTTGGTAAAGGCGCAAATTTAGAGCCTAAAAACGAGCAAGAAAAGGCTAAGTGATGTTTTCTAAATTTTTTATCGACCGCCCGATATTTGCCACCGTCGTATCTATCATCATAGTTATCGCGGGCGCGATGGCGATAAAGGGGCTTCCCATCGAGGAGTATCCAAAACTAACTCCGCCTCAAATTTCAGTTAGCGCCATCTACACGGGCGCTGATGCCCAAACTATCGCCGACTCCGTAGCTAGCGCGATCGAGGATCAGATAAACGGCGTAGAAAATATGCTCTACATGCAAAGCACTTCAAGCTCGAGCGGCTCGCTAAATATCAACGTTTATTTTAAAATCGGCACCTCAGCCAAACAAGCCACGATCGACGTAAACAACCGCGTCCAAGCCGCGCTCTCAAGGCTACCTCAAGAGGTGCAAAACATGGGCGTAACCGTGCGCGAACGTAGCAGTTCGATCCTAGAGGCTATAGGCTTTACTAGTCCGAAAATGAACTCCATCGAGATGTATAACTACGTAAATTTAAACATAGCAGACGAGATCAAAAGGGTTAACGGCGTAGGCGATACCGTGCTAATCGGTACCAAAGAGTACTCGATACGAATTTGGCTAAAGCCCGATTTGCTCGCTTACTACAAGCTAACTCCTAGCGACGTAATCGCCCAAGTAAAAATCCAAAATAGCCAATACGCCGCCGGTAAGATAGGCGAGCAGCCGTCAGACGGCGATAATCCTTACGTTTATTCCGTTCGCACGGGCGGACGACTCAAAAATGCCGCACAGTTTGGCGATATAATCATCAAAAGCGCGGACGGCGCGACGCTAAAGCTAAAAGACGTAGCGACAGTGGAGTTAGGAGCGGCTAACTACGCCAACGACGCGATGCTAAACGGTAAAGACTCTATACCGCTTCTAATCTTTATGCAAAACGACGCTAACGCCCTAGCCACGGCACAAGCAGTAAACGCAAAGCTAGACGAGCTAAGTAAAAATTTTCCCGAGGGATTTACGCACACGATCGCGTATAATCCGACCGAATTTATCGAAGTCTCTATCCATGAGGTCGTAAAAACCTTTATCGAGGCGATGATCTTAGTTCTCATCGTTATGTATATGTTTTTAAAGAGCTTCCGCGCTACCGTCATCCCGATGCTAGCCGTTCCCGTGTCCATCATCGGCACCTTTGGCGGACTGTACGCGATGGGATTTAGTATAAATTTAATCACGCTTTTTGCGCTTATCCTTGCTATCGGTATCGTCGTGGACGACGCCATCATCGTTATCGAAAACGTGGAGAGAATTTTACACGAGGAAAAAGACATCACCGTCAAAGAAGCGACATATAAAGCAATGGAGGAGGTACAAACCCCCGTCATCTCGATCGTGCTGGTTTTATCCGCCGTTTTTGTTCCGGTTTCTTTTATGGAGGGTTTTGTCGGCGTGATCCAGCGCCAGTTTGCGCTCACTCTGGTTACTTCGGTTTGTATTTCGGGCTTTGTCGCACTTACGCTTACTCCGGCACTTTGCGGCGTTATGATAAAAAAACAAGAGAGTAAGCCGTTTTGGTTCGTGCAGAAATTTAACGACTTTTTCGACTGGAGTACGAAAATTTTTACCGCGGGCGTTGCAAAAGTGCTTCGTCACGTGATAATCAGCCTTATTTTGATAGGCGTCATGGGTTTTGCGACTTACGAGCTGTTTAAAAAAGTTCCTAGCGGCCTCGTACCGTCCGAAGATAAGGGCGCGTTAATGGTTATCACTTCGTTACCGCCGTCAAGCAATATGCTAAAAACCAAAGAAGAGGTAAAAACTATCAGCAACATGATTCTAAGCAATCCAAACGTCGAATTTACGATGGGTTTTGCCGGATACGATATGATCGCGGGCGCGCTTAGAGAAAACTCGGCCATCAGCTTCGTCAAGCTAAAAGACTGGAGCCAGAGAAAAACGCCGGATAGTCAAGCAGACGCGCTAACCGGCCCCTTTAACGGTATGCTTTGGGGCTCGAAGGAGTCGATGAGCTTTGTCGTAAACGTCCCGCCTATCATGGGTCTTTCGATGACGGGCGGCTTTGAGATGTATCTACAAAATAAAAGCGGCAAAAGCTACGCCCAGATAGAAGCCGACGTAAAAAAAGTAGTCGCCGCGGCAAACGCTCGCCCGGATCTAACCAGCGTGCGCTCTACGCTAGAGACTAATTACCGTCAGTTTAAAATCGACGTCGATAGGCAAAAAGCCCAGATGTTCGGCGTGAGCGAGAGCGAAATTTTTAGCGCGATAGGCTCGACTTTCGGCTCTTATTATATCAACGACTTCAACCTTTTCGGCAAATCCTACCGCGTCTACGCTAGAGGAGAAGAGGGTTTTAGAAACAACCCCGAAGACTTGCGTAAAATTTACGTCCGCTCAAGCGGCGGCGAGATGATACCGCTAAACTCCGTCGCAACTCTAACTAGAATTTTGGGTCCGGATATCGTAGATAGGTTTAATCTTTTCCCTGCGGCTAAGATCCAAGGCGACCCAAAACCGGGCTACACGTCGGGAGACGCGATAAAAGCGATACAAGAGGTGGTCGAACAAACTCTAAATATGGAAGAATACTCCATCAGCTGGGCGGGCACGGCCTATCAGGAGGTTAGCTCGCAAGGCACGGGCTCTACGGCGTTTATCTTCGGTATGATTTTCGTATTTTTGATCCTAGCGGCGCAGTACGAGCGCTGGCTCATCCCGCTAGCCGTCATCACCGCCGTTCCGTTCGCGGTTTTTGGCTCGCTAGTCGCCGTTTGGGCTAGAGGGCTAACAAACGACATTTATTTCCAGATCGGACTACTGCTTCTCATCGGTCTATCTGCCAAAAACGCGATCCTCATCGTCGAATTTGCGATGCAAGAAAGACTAGCGGGCAAGAGCGTATTTGACGCGGCCGTTAATGCTGCAAGGCTTCGCTTCCGCCCGATCGTCATGACCTCGCTCGCGTTTACCCTGGGCGTTTTTCCGATGGTTATCAGCACGGGTGCCGGCGCTGCGTCTCGCCACTCTCTAGGCACGGGCGTGGTCGGCGGTATGATAGCTGCCACTACGATAGCGATATTTTTCATACCGATGTTTTACTATCTGCTAGAAAAGCTAAACAACAAAGTCTGGGACAAAAAACCAAGTGGAGCACAGGAGGTCAAAAATGTATAAAATTTTAACTTTAGCCGCGGCGCTATTTTTAGCCGGTTGCTCGTTTCGCCCCGAGATACCCGAGGTCGATACGAAATTTGAATCTACGTATAAATTTGAAACTAGCGACATCAGAGACGAGTGGTGGAAGGAGTTTGGCGACGAAAACCTAAACGCCCTCGTAGCTAGCGCGCTAGAGAAAAACACCGACCTTCGCACGGCTTATTTAAATTTACAAAAAGCCGCCGCAAGCCTAGGCATCTCGGAAGCAGATCTTTTTCCTAGCGTAAATTTAAATGTCGGCTACACCAAAGCAAAAAGCAGCGGCGAAACTTACACCAAACAGCCTCAGACGCGCTACCGAAACTCCGAGGTAAATTTGGGTCTCAGCTACGAGATAGATCTGTGGGGCAAAGTACGAAACAGCGTCGAGTCGGCTAAAGCTAGCCTAAACGCGACCAAACTAGACTACGCCACCGCACGCCTTAGTATAAGCTCTAGCGTGGCCAAAAGCTACTTCGCGCTCGTAGCTCTAAATATGCGCGAAGCCGTGTTAAAAGATACACTAAAAACCTACGAGGAGACGCTGGCGCTTCGCAAAACGCAGCTTGATCTAGGCGGCATAAACGAGACGACCTATCTACAAAGCAAGGCCGCCGTCGAAAGCGCAAAAGTAAGCCTGTTAGAGGTGCAAACCTCGCTATCTCAGGCTCTAACATCAGTAGCGGTACTAACCGGTAAATCAAACGACGAGATCCTAAGTGGCGCCGTGCAAAGCGCTAAAATGCTACCAAAAGAGCCCGAAGTGAGTGCTGGCGTGAGCGCGGACATACTACTGCGAAGGAGCGACGTAGCTAAAGCATACGCCGATCTAAACGCCACTAACGCGCTAATCGGCGTCGCAAAGGCCGATTATCTGCCGTCCATCTCGCTAACGGGACTTTTTGGATTTTCTAGCGTGGATTTTGAAAATATCTTTATCAGCAACGCCAACACATGGAGCATAGGCGGCTCTTTGGTGCAGAAAATTTTTGACTACGGCAGAACCAAAAACAACGTCCGCATAGCCGAAACCAACGAGCAAATCGCGGCCGTAGCCTACGAAGCGGCGGTCAAAAAGGCTCTGGGCGAGGTTAGAGACGCGCTAAACAACCGTAAAAACGCCAAACTAACGCTAAATCAGGTCAAAGAACTCCTGCACTCGCAAGAAAAAATCTATAAGCTGGCCAAGGATCAGTTTGAAGAGGGCTATACCGGGCACCTGGAACTACTCGACGCGCAGCGCAACCTACTCTCGGTTAGACTCCAAGATATTGCGGCAAATTTAAGCCTCATCGACTCGGTCGTGGACGTTTATAAGGCATTTGGCGGCGGATTTAAAGCCGAATAATTTTACTTTTTGGCGGAGCTTTCCGCCTCTTTCTTTTAAATTTTAGCTGTTGTTTCGGCTAAAATTTACTTGTTTTGCTTCAAATTTTGCGCTTGATTTTGCCGTTGGCGCACGACGCAACCCTTAGATAAATTATTTACATTCAAAGACGTAAATTTATTTCAAATTTGAGCGACGCACAAAGTCGGTCAAATTTACATCATTTTATCCAGAGTACACATTTTGCGGATTTTACGAATTTTCCGTTTCAAATTTACTGTTTTGGCAATATTTGCAAGCAAGAAGGCAAATTACGATCAAAATTATAGAGGTATTTCGAGATCAAATTTAGCGCAAATACCCGCCGTCAAATTTGATTTCTAATTTTAGCAAGCGGCGCGAAAGTACCACATTAGGGCAAAATCAGCCAAATTTAATGTTTTTGATGTTTTAACCGCCAAGCGAAGTTTGCAACGCGCGAAGATTTCGCAAATTTACATTCTTAAATTTGACGTAGCGTAAAAAACGTGTGCGAAAATTTGAAATTTACAAGTCGAAATTTGGCTAAATTTATGCCCTACTTCGCAAAAATCATAAATTTGACTCAAATTTAGACGCGAAATTTTACTCTTTGCCCGTCAAAATTTGCACGATAGTTTCAGGTAAAATTTCATGCTCTATCGCGTGGATTTTTGCTTCAAATTCCTCAAGATCCATCCTCGCACTCTTTTCAAACGCGCGCTGAGCGATGATTTTGCCGCCGTCTAGTTCCTCGCTCACCCAGTGCACGCTTACGCCGCCCACCTTCATATCGCTCTCAAAGCTCTCTTTTATCGCATGCGCGCCCTTAAAAAGCGGCAAAAGCGACGGATGCAAATTTATCGCGCGAATCTGCCTTGTAAAAACGGGCGTGAGGATACGCATAAAGCCTGCAAGCACCGTTAAATCGACGTTGGCGCGCTTTATTTCCTCTACGACCGCGGCGTCAAATTCCTCTCTCGAGGCAAAATGAGCGTGCTCGATAACGACGCTTTGCAGGCCGTATTTTGCGGCTTTTGCTATGCCGCCTGCGTTAGCTTTATTTGTTAGCGTTAGCGCGACCTCGATCTTGGTTTCGCCAAAAACTTTGCCGTGCAGCCCCTCTAAAATCGCCTCTAAATTCGAGCCGCCGCCGCTAAATAAAACCGCTATTTTTTTCGTAAACATTTGAGTCCTTTGATGACGTCCGCGGCCGTGAGCGCGTAGTCGTTGATTTTGATTTCGCGGGCGGCTAAAGCGTGAGCTAGCGTGCCCGAGATCGCGGCATTTAGCGGGTCGTAACCCTGCGCTAGCAGTCCCGCGACGATACCGCTTAGCGCGTCTCCGCTACCGCCTTTTGCGAGCGCGGCGCTGCCCTGCGTCATGACGTAAACCTTGCCGCCTTGCGCGATTAGCGTATTTGCGCCTTTTAAAACAAGCACGCATTTAAAATTTTGGCTAAAAATTTGAGCGAGTTTAAAGCGGTTTTTTTGTACTTCGCCAGCGTCAAATTTGCCCAGATTTGCAAGCTCTAGCAGGCTCGCAAACTCTTTTGGGTGCGGCGTTATCACGACTTTTTCGCTGCTTAAAAGCTCAAGCGTGCGCGGCTCGTAGCAAAGATCGGCGTCGATAACGAGCGCGTCTTTTGTTTTTAGCTCGCTAAAAAGCTCGCTCTTTTGCGCCTCATCAAGCTCGCCAAGCCCCATACCGACGGCTCCTACTCGCATTTTGGGCGTTATACGCGCACTTTGCATTAAAACTGGCTCTAAGCTCAAATTTTCACCTATGATGCTAACTAGTCCCGCACCCATAGTTAGCGCGGCAAGTCCCGCTATACGCGCCGCTCCACACTTTTTGCCGCTAACGACAAACACGTGGCCAAAGTCACCCTTGTTAGCGTTTTGCTTAGTGCGAAACGGCAAATTTAAGTCGCTCTTACCAAGTTTATAAAAGCTTGTCCCCGTCTCGTAAAGCTCACGCGAGAAGCCTAAATTTGCTACTTTCACGCGTCCGACGAAATCCTTTGCAAAGTCGCTATAAAGCGCTAGCTTTAACGCGCCCATCGTCACGGTCATATCCGCTTTAAACGCGGCGCCCTGCGGCACGCCGTTTTTATCAAGTCCGCTTGGGATATCACAGGCAAGCTTGTAGGCGGGTTTTGCGTTTAGTAGATTTATCAAATTTATCGTTCGCTCGTCTAGCTCGCGGCTAAGTCCGGTTCCGAAAATCCCGTCGATGATGCAGTCAAATTCGCCGCCTTCCGTCAAATTTGAGATCAAATTTACGCCGCATTTTAGCGCCCTAGTTAGCTCTGTTTTTGAGATTTCGTTTTGTTTGTCGCTCGCTAAAAATGCAAAGCAATCAAATTTATCTTGCAAAAGCCGAAGAGCAGCAAGCACGTCTGCACCGTTGTTTCCGCTACCGACGACGCCTAAAATTTTACGTCGTTTTTTTGAGGATTTTTTAAACCTAGTTTGCACGGCGCTAGCTAATGCATTTGCGGCGTTTTGCATCAACACTTCGGTGCTAAGCCCAAACTCGCTCACGGCTCTAGCGTCAAGCTCCGCCGTATCCCAAAATAGCTTTTTCATGCGCCCTCCTGCTTCACTCGGTAGCTCAAAGCCTCCAAAATATGGGGCTTTTTGATGATGTGCGAGCCCTCGATGTCGGCGATCGTGCGAGCGACTTTTAGGGTTTTGTTTATAGCGCGGCGACTGAGCGAAAATCTCTGCGTAGCAAAATCTAGCACCCCGCTCGCCTCGTCGTCGCAAATACAAAATTTAGCGATCTCTTCGTCGCTTAGTTTGCCGTTTAGCTCGCTTTGGGTGCGCGAGATTTGCGTCTCAAAGACGCGTAGTACGGTCTGCCACATCGCTTCGCTCGTGACGTCGCTTTTATCATCGGCGTTAACCTCGTCCATCTGTACGTGAAGGTCGATACGGTCTAGTACGGGTGCTGAAATACGCGATTTATAGCGTTTGATCTCGAGCTCCGAGCATTTGCACTCTAGATTTTTAGAGAGGAGATTACCGCAAGGACACGGGTTCATCGCGGCTACGAACATAAATTTGGTCTCATACGTGACCTTTGAATTTACGCGCGAGATGTTGATTTTGTAGTCCTCCAGCGGCTCGCGCAGGCTTTCTAAAATTTGGGGCGCAAAGTGCGGAAGCTCGTCGAAAAAGAGTATCCCGCCGTTAGCTAGCCCTACCTCGCCGATCCTAGCCGCGCTCGATCCACCGCCAAATATCGAGCTGCGCGTGCTCGTATGATGGGGCGAGCGAAAGGCGCGCAGGGCGGAAAATTCGTTCTCCTGCTGATTTAGCGAGCTGTAAGCGCAGCTGAGCAAAATCTCATCCAAACTTTGCGGCGGCAAAATGTATCGCAGGCGCTTGGCGCTCATGCTCTTGCCGCATCCGGGGCTTCCCTCAAAGATAACGTTGTGCATACCGCAAGCAGCCACCAGGCAAGCTCTTTTTGCCCTACTTTGGCCTTTTACGTCGCTAAAATTTAGCTCGAAATTTTGATTTTTTACGAAACATCTTTCGCCGATCTTGATCAAATTTGAAAAAAGCGGATGAACGGCACCGACTTTGCGCGAGGCGGCAAACTCTGGCTCAAGGAAAAATTTGATCGCCTCGGCCAAATTTGAAACGGCGTAAATTTCTAAATTCGGTATGGCGCCCGCTTTTTGCGCTATCTCTTGCGGGATTAGCACGCGAGAACCTGGCGCTTTTGCACTCAAAAAAAGCAAGATAGAAAAAAGGCTCGCCGTACTTTTGACTCCTCCGTCAAGCCCAAGCTCGCCAAATGCAAAAATAGGCTCAAAGTCGCGCTCTTTTTGCAGGGCGATTAAAAGCGCGATGGGTAGGTCGAAGTGACTGCCTGATTTTGGCATATCGGACGGGGATAAATTTATGATGATTTTTTGCGCGGGGAAAGAGAAATTTAACGACAAAAGCGCCGATTTTACGCGTTCGGCGCTCTCTTTGATCGAAGCTCCCGCAAGACCTACGATATTAAGTGCGGGCAAACCGCGGTTAAAGCTGGACTCTACGTCCACAAGCCGTAATTCGTCATTATAAGTAGCGCATTTTAGGGCTTTCATGCGTTTTTTTGCTTTTTATACTCTTTGTCGAATTTTTTGCGTTTATTGTAGCCGATGCGCTCGATAAAAAGGTGCCCGTCAAGGTGATCCATCTCGTGCTGGATCGCAACCGACAAAAGCCCGTCCGCCTCGAGCTCTTGGCGCTGTCCGAAGCGGTCTTGATACTCCAGCGTTATAAACTCGGCTCTTTTTACATCCTCGTAGTATCCGGGTACGCTCAGGCAGCCTTCTTGGTAGATTATCTCACCCTCTTTGCGTAAAATTTTGGGATTTATGATTTCTAGCAAATCCTCTTTTCGCTGCTCCTTGCTCTCTTCGTCTACTAAATTTATGATCAAAATTCGCTTGGCCTCGCCCGTCTGGATGGCGGCTAGTCCGATGCCGTTTTTAGCGATCATGGTCTCATACATATCGTCTAAAAATTTATGCAAATTTTCATCAAAAGCTTTAACTTCAAGCGATTTGACGAAAAGTTTTTTGTTCGGATAGATTAGGATTTCTAGTATCATTTTTCAGTCTTATCCTCTAGTACCAAAAAGTGTTCGCCGTCTCTACCAGTGTTTACAAGCGAATCAAGCGCCAAAGAAAGCATCTCCTCGATAGTTTTTGTCATGTTTAGATCAAAAGTGACCACTTCCATATCAAACTCGTATTTCTCTCCATTTAGCATGAAAGAGGTGTCGTAAAACATATCGGTTATACGTTTGCAGGCTTTTTGCGCGCCGCTTATGTCGGTATGTTTCATCAGCATAGCAAAACATCCGCCGCCGTAATGCGACAATATATCGCTGCGCCTCGATGTACGAAGCAACATGCGAGATATATTTTTTAAAACGGCCAACTTGCCTTTTGATCCGATACCGTCCAGCGCGCTATCCTTTGGTTTTAGCAACATTACGGAGGATTTATAGTCGTATTTTTTTATATTTTCAGACTCGATACCGAGCGTCTTGAGGAAAAATTTTCTATTATATACGTCAAATTTTTCATCATATATAGACTGTTCTTCAACCAGCTTAAAAACCTTACTAATCTCTTCGTAGCTCGTTTTGATAACTTCGATATGTTTGTCCATTAGCGAATTTAGCTTGTTTAAGTCTTCGTTAAAAGAGTTAAAGACGCTTTGTATCGTGATCAAATTTACATTTGGATCTAGGCTTTCCGAGCGTTTTTTGATGATAGTTTTTAAAACTCCCAAATTTTTATAGATGAGCGCAACGGCTTGTAGCATGCTTTTTATCTGCATAAAGCTATTTTTGACCTCGCGCTCGATGTTTATTTGTCTATCGTCCTCGAGTTTGCCGATCTCATCTTCGATCTTTATGATTTCGCCGACTTTTTTCTTAAAATCATCAGACTGCTTTTCGAGCATTTTTTCAAAAAAAACGGTGTAGTTTTTCGGGATCGAGGGGATATTTTCCTCGGTAAGTTCTTTTATAATCGCCTCGGAAAAACCGTAGATATTAAACTCGTCCTTTTTGGCTGTTGCGCCTACTTTTTGAGTAGGCGCGCTATTTGCCGCTACGTTTTCGCTTTTTTTGTTGTCTAACTTTATCAAATTTTACTCTTTACTTAAAGCTTTTCTCCAAAACTTTATCTATAAGCCCGTACTCTTTGGCTTCGGCAGAGCTCATGAAAAAGTCCCTGTCGGTGTCTTTTTGGATTTTAGCTAGTTTTTGACCCGTATTTTTAGCTAGGATCGCGTTTAAAATTTCTTTCATGCGCAAGATTTCCTTCGCCTGGATCTCTATATCCGTCGCCTGTCCGCGCGCGCCGCCTAAAGGTTGGTGGATCATGATACGCGAATTTGGTAGCGCATAACGCTTGCCCTGCGCGCCGCAGCTAAGTAAAAATGCGCCCATAGACGCCGCCTGACCTATACAGATTGTGCAGACGTCGGGCTTGATGTAGTTCATCGTATCGTAAATGCTAAATCCGCTCGTTATCACGCCGCCCGGACTGTTTATATATAGATAGATGTCCTTGTCCGGGTCTTCGGCCTCTAAAAACAGCATCTGAGCCACGATCGCAGACGCCATACCGTCCTCGATCTCGCCACTAAGCATTATTATGCGGTCTTTTAGCAGGCGCGAGTAGATGTCGTAGCTTCTCTCGCCCTTGCTCGTACGCTCGATGACGTAGGGGATGTAGTAGCTCATTACTCCGCCTTTTTCTCTTTCTTATCGCTCTTTAGCGCAAACATCTCGTTAAATAGCTTCTCTTCGATCATCGACATTTTGATCGCAGGTAAAATTCCTTGATTTTTATAGTTTTCAAGGTGCTGTTTCGGATCTATGCCCGAGCGATACGCTTCAAAATACACCGCTTGGATCAGCTCCTGGTCGCTTACTTTGATATCTCTGCGGCGCGCTAGCTCGTCTATTATAAACGTTAGCTTAACGCTTTTTACGGCGTCGTCGCGGTAGGTCTCGCGCTGTTTAGTTAGAGCGTCTTTGTCCTCTCTAAATTTAGCCATCTGCTCAGGCGTAAAGTTGCTCCAAGCGCTGCGGAATTGCATATCCATCTCTTGCTCTACGATGTTTTTCGGCACGTCGAAGTTAAATTTAGCCACGATCGCGTCGGCAAATTTAGGCTTTAGCTCCTCGTTTACGTTTTTAGCGTGCTTCTCGGCTTTGATCTGCTCTTTTAGTCTCTCTTCAAATAGCTCGACGCTTACCTTTTCCTCGCCCGGCATGATGCGTTTTAGCGTCTCTTCGTCGATCTCTTCAGGCACTTTTTTACCTTGGATTTCGTGTAGTTTTACTTTAAACGTCGCGTCTTTGCCCGCAAGGTGCGCAGCGCCGTACTCGGCCGGAAATTTAACCTTCACGTCGCGCTCTTCGCCGACTTTTAGCCCGATCATACCTTCCTCAAAGCCCGGTATAAACTGACCTGAACCGATTTCTAGCAGGTAGTTTTCGGCTTTGCCGCCCTCAAACGCAGCGCCGTCTACGAAGCCCTCGAAGTCAAATTTAGCAAAATCGCCCTTTTCAAGCACCTCTTTTTCCACTTTTTCTAGCGGAGCCATCATTTTTAAAATTTCGTTTTTTCTCTCGTCGATCTCTTTTTTCGTTACGCGCGGCGCGCTGACGCTCTCTATCAGCTCCTCGTAACCGTCGATGTTTATGATCGGTTTAAACGAGATTTCGATTTCTGCGTCGATCTCGTTCTCGCCTCTGTCAAATTTAGTCACGATCGGCTCGCCGATAACTTCTTCAAATTTTCTATTTAGCTCTTTTAGACCTGCATCGATCGCATCTTTTAGCGCGTCTTGCTCGGCATCGGCGGTTAGTTCTTTTTCGTAACGTTTTAGAACTACGTTTACAGGCACTTTGCCCGCTCTAAATCCGTCTATTTTCATATTTTTCGCAGCTTTTTTAGCAGCGTTTTCGAGTTTGGATTTTACGTCCGCGCTCGGTATTTTCGCACTTAGCGAAGCATTTACGGCGTCGATCGCCTTGGTTTTGATTTGCATTAAATTCCTTTAAAAAATAAAAATTTCCTAGAGTGTAGCAAAATTTTCCTTATTCATAGTATAAATTTAAGCGCGCGAAAGGCGAATTTAAGTAAAATCATTTATCAAATTTAGATAGCGAAATTAGTCAGGAATGCAAATGCAAGAAAATTTAAAAAATGAGAATTTAAAAAAAGAACAGTTTGAAAGCTGCGTCGAGCAGATGCTAAATTTAGTCGGCGAAGACCCAAACAGAGAAGGACTGGTTAAAACTCCCGAGCGCGTTTTTAAGGCTTATGAGTTTTTAACGAGCGGCTACTCGCAAGACCCCAAAGTCGTGCTAAACGACGCGCTGTTTGATAGCTCAAATAACGAAATGGTGCTCGTGCGCGATATCGAATTTTACAGCCTTTGCGAGCATCATTTGTTGCCGTTTTTCGGGCGCGTGCACGTGGCCTATATCCCAAACCACAAGGTCGTAGGCCTTAGCAAAATCCCGCGCATGGTAAATATCTTCGCCCGCCGCCTGCAAATCCAAGAACAACTCACCGAACAGATCGCCGAAGCCGTACAAGAGGTCATCAAGCCAAAAGGCGTGGGCGTCGTCATAGAGGCGCGTCACATGTGCGTTGAGATGCGAGGCGTAGGCAAGATCAACTCGACCACGACCACATCGGCGCTGCGGGGCTGCTTTTTAAAGAGCAGCGAGACTAGACGCGAGTTTTTCTCCCTTATAAATTCGCACAAAGAAGTGAGATTTTAGTGAATTTAGATAGTCTAAAGTCAAAACTGGGGGCAAATTTATCTCTCTCTAGCGTCTTTGGCGTGATCGAGCGAATTTCTGCTACGACGATAGAGATCTCTGGCCTGCGCCCCAGCATCGGCGACATTGTGCAAATTTGCGCTAAAGACAAGAGTAAAAGCGGACTAGCGATGGTGACCGAGGTGCGGCAAAATACCGCGTTAATCTCGCCTTTTGGCTTTGTAGAGGGCTACAAAATCGGCGACTTCGTCTATCAAAGCGACCAAGGTATGAAAATCCCCGTCGGCGACGCTCTTTTAGGGCGCGTAGTGGATCCTTTTATGAATCCAAAAGACGGCAAAGGCGCGATCGCCGCCACCGAGTACGCCCCGATAATGCGTGCTCCGATCGATGCGATGAAGCGCGGGCTGATAGATGAGATTTTTAGCGTCGGGGTTAAAAGCATAGACGGACTGCTAACCTGCGGTAAAGGCCAAAAACTGGGCATTTTCGCAGGTTCTGGCGTAGGTAAAAGCACGCTAATGGGCATGATAGTGAAAAACTCGCAAGCCCCGATCAAGGTTGTCGCGCTTATCGGCGAGCGCGGACGCGAGGTGCCGGAATTTATAGAGAAAAATTTACGTGGCGATCTAAGCGGAACCGTCGTCATCGTAGCCACCAGCGACGATAGCCCGCTGATGCGAAAATACGGCGCCTTTTGCGCGATGAGCGTGGCCGAATACTTCAAAAACCAAGGCAAAGACGTACTTTTTATCATGGATAGCGTGACCAGGTTTGCCATGGCGCAGCGAGAGATCGGACTGGCGCTGGGCGAACCGCCGACGTCCAAGGGCTACCCGCCCTCCGTGCTCACCCTACTACCGCAGCTGATGGAGCGCGCGGGCAAAGAGGAGGGCAAGGGCAGCATAACGGCCTTTTTCACCGTGCTTGTAGACGGAGACGATATGAGCGACCCAATAGCCGACCAGAGCCGCTCGATCCTAGACGGCCACATCGTGCTTAGCCGCGAGATGACGGACTTTGGCATCTACCCGCCTATAAACATCCTAAACTCCGCCTCGCGCGTGATGGGCGACATCGCGACCAAAGAGCACAGAGCAAACGCCGCCAAGCTAAAGCGCCTCTACTCGCTTCTAAAAGAAAACGAGGTCCTGCTACGCATCGGCGCGTATCAAAAGGGCAGCGACAAGGAGCTAGACCTCGCGATCTCGAAAAAAGAATTTATAGATAACTTCCTAAAACAAGACGCCGAAGAGGGCTTTAGCTTCGAGCAGACGCAAGAGCTGCTAGGCGGGATAAATTAGCCTCAAATTTGCAAAAAAGGCAAAAATGAAAAAAATTTTAGCGATGCTGCTTCTAGGCTTGCTCGGTCTTGAAGCTAAGATAATCGGGCGGGGCGAGCTAGCGGACTACGGGCTAGTTTTTGCGGACGGCAATGCCGTAGATAAAGACGGCAACATAAAAGCCGTAGGTAAAAATTTTATGGTCACAGGAAGCTTTTCCGACGGTCTTTGTGTGGTTTTTATAGGCGAACAGATCTTTTTTATGGACGAAAACGGCAGATTCGCCGTGCGTTTGGCGCCCGGTACGGGCTTTAAAACCAGCTTTACCGAGGGGCTAGCAGCCATCGTCAAAAACGGTAAATTCGGCTTCATAGACAAAACGGGCAGGGTCGTGGTAGAACCCAAATTCGAATATACGGGTATAGCTTTTGGAGACGGCGCGATGATTGTAGGCGAGATGAAATACGGCAGGATGAAATACGGCTACGTGGATAAAAACGGCAAAACTATCATTCCTCCGCGCTACGACGAGGCAACGTATTTTTCCGAAGGGTTAGCCTCGGTGCGTATCGCCGACAAATGGAGCGTGATAGACAAAAGCGGAGCTACCGTTTCAAAGCTAAATTTGGGCCGCCCGGTAACTTTTAAGGAAGGCTTGGCGCCCGTAAAATTTAACGGACTCTACGGCTTTGTGAACAAGGGCGCAAACATCGTTATAGAGCCTAAATTTGAATTAGCGTCGCTCTTTAGCGAAGGGCTGGCGGCCGTAAAATCAGGTGGCAAATGGGGCTTTATAGACAAAAGCGGAAATTTTGCGATAGAGCCGCGTTTTGACGAAGCAAATCACTTTAAAGAAGACCGCGCCGTAGTGAGGGTCGGCGAACTGTGGGGCGTTATAGATAAAAGCGGTAAATTTATCCTTGAGCCGCAAAAATTCGACTATATATTTGACGAGTTTTACGGCGGAATGTTAAATTTCAGCGTAAATAGAAAAAGCGGTTGCCTAGACATAGACGGCAAGGTCGCCATAGAACCAAAATTTGATAGCATATTTGTTTTTGAGGGCGACGCGACGGCCGCTAGCATAGACTACAAACGCGTGTTTATCGACAAAAAGGGCCGAATTTTGCCTATTTCTTACTACTTTGAGATAGAAGATTGAGCCAAATAGCGCAAAGGATGAAATTGCCGCGCGGCGAGATTTTGCGGGGCGGTAAATTTAAATCCGCGCAGAGACTAAATGCCTAAACGATAGGCGAAACGGCTATTTTAAGTAAATTTAGGGCGGATTTGCACGAGAGTTCACGAATTTAACAAAAAACAAATAAAACGGAAAGAGAATGCGAAATTTAATGAAAGCCGCGCTTGCAAGCGCGCTAATACTTAGCGGCTGCGCGAGCGGTAAAAACTACGCAAATCCGCGTCTAGCGCAGCTAAAAGGGCAACATATCCTAACCCTCGTAGACCGCGCGGATTTTGCCGACGTTTGCGTGCGAGAGGACGGATCTAAGGTTTATTATTTGCAAAATAGCGCAAAAAGCGGCGAGCCGATGTTTGCTAGCGGTATTCTTATGAATATTTTAGTCGCCGCCGACCTAATCAAAAAACTCAAAAATCCCTCGCTCGTTTACCTTTACGAGGATAAAATTTTCCAAACCGAAAAAGGAATAACTATAAATTTGGCGGATATCCGCGAAATGCGAAAATCGCCCTATCAAATTTTAGGAGCGATACCGAAAAATCCGCTTTCCGCAATAGTGATTCCATTTATGTTCGTCTTGGCCGCATTTATTTTTTATGCGCTGATTTTTTTCGCCAAATGCGTGCTCAGAGCCTTTGACAAAGACGTAAATTTAAGCTACTTTTGCACCTTGCCGTATTTAGCGAGACGAGCGTTATAAATATTTATTTCATCTCAAAATCAGACTACGCCGCAGTGCGTGAGTATTTTGCGTCAAAGCTTGACACAGACGTCGCAGACGTACCCTGGACGATCAAATTTTACGACGCCAGAAACATTCAGCAGCCTCAAATTTGACGCCTGCTCTCGTCTTTATCACGCGTCAAATTTAACCGAGCAATGATACAAATTTGTCCCGAGTCGGCGTTAGATTCGGATTTATTTTGCCGATTTTCATCCAAAATGCAAAAATTTTAATTTTTAAATTTTCTAAAACCTTAAGAAATCAAACTAAGTTTAGGATATATTTTATCTTTTTATCTCAAATTTGTCCGAAACGACGATATTTTGCTTATTTGATAAGGAGTTTCAATATATAAGCTCTATCAAAAACCGCTTAAATTTGAAAAAACTAAGCTAAAATTTTAATCAAAAATTTATAAAATTTGTTATATTATCGTCGCGAAAATAAAAGGGATAAAATATATCCTAATTGATAAAGGTCAAGCGTGAGAGTATATCTAGACAACAATGCCACGACGATGGTCGATCCCGAAGCTTTCGAGCTTATGAAGCCGTTTTTCTGCGAAAAATACGGCAACCCAAACTCGCTTCATAGATTTGGCTCCGAGACGCACCCGGCGCTTCGCCGCGCGATGGATCAGCTCTATGCCGGCATAAACGCGAGCGATAACGACGACATCGTGGTCACGGGCTGCGCCACCGAGAGCAACAACTGGGTGGCTAAGGGCGTATTTTTCGATCATATATTAAATAAAGACAAAGATCACGTCATCATTAGCGCCGTCGAGCATCCGGCGATCTCGGCGACCTTTGAGTTTCTCAAAAAATACGGCGTGCGAGTGAGTCGCGTGCCCGTAAACGAAAACGGCCTGCTCGATCCAAACGACCTAAGAAAGCTCATCGACGACAAAACCGCGCTCGTTAGCATCATGTGGGCAAATAACGAAACGGGCACCATTTTCCCGATCAAAGAATGCGCGGCGATCGCTCACGAGCACGGCGCGCTGTTTCACACCGATGCGACGCAAACCGTCGGCAAGATCAAAATAAATGTGCGCGAGATGGGCGTGGACTTTATGAGCTTTTCGGCGCATAAATTTCACGGACCAAAAGGCGTAGGCGGTCTGTATATCAAGGACTCGCAAAAGCTAACGAGCTTGCTCCACGGCGGCGAACACATGGGCGGCAGACGCAGCGGGACGCTTGATGTCGCTGGCATCGTCGGCATGGCGCAAGCACTGGAAAATAGCAACAAACTAATCGAGTTTGAAAATTTGCACGTTAGACGCCTGCGCGACAAGCTCGAGGACGCTCTACTAGAGCTACCCGACGTCTCGGTCGTGGGAGAGCGCGCTCACAGGCTGCCAAACACCATCCTAGCCGCTATCAAAGGCGTCGAGGGCGAGGCGATGCTGTGGGATCTAAATCAGGCCGGTATCGCGGCATCTACTGGCTCGGCGTGCGCGTCCGAGACCCTAGAGAGCAACCCGATAATGGAAGCCATCGGAGCTAGCAGCGATCTGGCGCACACGGCGCTGAGGCTGTCGCTGTCGAGGTTTAATACCGAAGAAGAGATTGACTATGCGATAGAGTATATCAAAAAGGCGGTGGTGAGGTTGCGAGCTATTTCAAGCACGTACGCCTATAACCCTAACAGCAAGTAGCGGCTTGTATTTTGAGTGCTTTTTGCGGAGCTTGCTAAAATTTAGCTCGGGGGACTACTTGTCCAGCCTACGCTAAATTTTACCTGCGCAACCCCAAAAATTATCTCAAAATACTTTGCCTTAATAATTTAAATTTCATAAATTTGGTTCAAATTTGGGTTTTTAAAAGTCCAAATTTGAGTTAAATTTAAAAGGAAGCGGGCGGCAGTATCGCGAGATGGATTTGAATGTTGTGAAGCAAAAATGAGCAAGGCTAACCAAATAGGTTGCCGCAGCGATATTTTTGCAAACTCATTTAAAGACGCTCGCGAGACAACGCCTCTAAAAAGGAAATAAAATGGCAAAAAATAATCTAATCGGCGGCTCCATCTGGGACGAATACTCACAAAACGTCCAAGACCGCATGAACAACCCCAAATTTATGGGCGAGATAACCGAGGATGAAGCAAAAGCAAGAGGCGGTAAGCTCATCGTGGCGGACTTTGGCGCGGAGAGTTGCGGCGACGCGGTGAGGCTGTACTGGCTCGTGGACGAGAAAACCGACCGCATCATGGACGCTAAATTTAAAAGCTTTGGCTGCGGCACGGCGGTGGCGAGCTCCGATACGATGGCTGAGCTTTGCGTCGGCAAGACCGTGGACGAAGCGGTCAAAATCACCAACATCGACGTGGAAAAAGCTATGCGCGACACGCCCGACGTCCCAGCCGTTCCGCCGCAAAAGATGCACTGCTCGGTCATGGCGTACGACGTCATCAAGGCCGCCGCAGCGCAGTACAAAGGCGTGGATCCGGAGCATTTCGAGGACGAGATCATCGTGTGCGAGTGCGCGCGCGTGAGTCTGGGCACGATCAAAGAGGTCATCCGCCTAAACGACCTACACACGGTCGAGGAGATCACGCAATACACCAAAGCAGGCGCCTTTTGCAAGTCCTGCGTGCGCCCGGGCGGACACGAAAAGCGCGAGTATTATCTCGTGGACATCCTCGCAGACACCAGAGCCGAGATGGAGCAGGAGAAAAAGCAAGCCGTCATCGACGCACAGGTTTCGGGCAAATTTGACGACGTGAGCTTTGAAAATATGACCGTCGTGGGCCAGCTAAAAGCCATCGAGAGCGTCATAGATAGGGATATCCGCCCGATGCTGATGATGGACGGCGGCAATATGGAAATCCTCGATTTGCAAAAGGACGCCGAGGGTAAATTTGACGTCTATATCAGATATATGGGCGCTTGCAGCGGTTGTGCGAGCGGCGCGACGGGCACGCTATACGCAATCGAAAACGTATTGCAAGAAAACCTCAGTCCAAATATCCGCGTCCTGCCTATCTGATCTGTTTTGGACGGCAGATTTGCGCTAAATTCGGGCGGTTAAATTTAGCCGCCCTGCTCTACTTTCTACTTTTTTATTTGCAAGTTTGAACGTCAAATTTAGCCCCATTTTTAAATTTCACTATTTTATTTCCTTGTAAAAGCTCAAGTTGCGAGCCAAACAAACAACGCTCGTTATCAACAGTATCGGTATCAGCGGCAAATACAAATAAACAAAAGTCGCTGCCGCATCACTACTATGAACAGCCTTGCCTTCCAAAAACAGCGAGCCGACAGGATAATACAAAACTAGCGTCATAATCGCAAAATTTTCTATCGCGAAAATTGTGTTGCTTTTTTCAGGATTTTCGACGAAAAGTTTGCTATATCTGCGCCCCGAAGCAAAAAATACGCCTACGCAAATGGCGCTAACTATGAATGCCCAGTATAATTTATCAACATTAGATGAAAACAAAATCAAAAAAGCCATCGCCGCAAAGCTCACGAAGGCAAATCTAAATAAAAGATGAATCTGATATCTGCGCTTTAAATTTTCGGGGATTTGAGCTAGAGCTTTGCCGTATTCTAGCGCTTCGGCTTCCTCGTCGCTTTGGCTTGGCTCGGCTTCATGGCTCGCGCTCTCAAATTTTGGCTCAGATTCGGTTGCGTCGCTTTGATTGGCTTGTGTCTGCGCTTGGCTTAAATTTTGCTCACACATCGTTTCGCCTGCGACTACTTCACTGATTTTCTCTTGTGATTTTAGTACTCTTTGCGGTAGATATACGGTCTCATCGGCAGCAAATTCGTCGTTGGCGTTATGAGATATGATTGCTATAGGAAGCATAATTATTATGATAAAGATCGCCTGCACGGTCGTTGGCGTGCTAAAAGCCGCATCCAAAAACAACGCATATAAGCTCGCCGCAATGAAAAAGAGCGCGATAGTTTCAGTACATATCAAGGTAAAGGCTTTGCCTTCGTCGCTAAACAAAAACACGCTATATCGCTTGCGCCTAGGCGAGCTTAACGAAAAGAGTATTAACGCAGCAGACATGCCAAACGCCAATGCAAATAAAAAAGGTGATGATGGGTGCGAAGGATCTATCAAGAAAGAAAAAAGAAGCACTATAAAAGTTGCGGAAAGTCCGATAAATAAATTCTTACCAAAGCGCCAATTATCGTAACTTTTTAAAGCGTCTTGCGGAATTTGACTGATGTCGACGGCCACTTTATCTTTTTGAGTTTGCATTTTCGCCTCCTTTTTTGTTATTTTAGCCTAAATTTTACTCCATCATCACCAAAACCCACCTACCCCTATTTCCAACTTACGAAATTAAATTTTTCTACTTCATTTATCAAAATACCTAAAATTCCGATAATCGT
>CAUQPE010000018.1:0-23757 GCA_963519915.1 uncultured Campylobacter sp.
ACTTACGAAGCGTCGCCCCTTCCTCTCCCAAGCCCTCTCTAACCCCACTGCACGTTATAAGTTGCTGCGCTATGCGCAGTTTTATCCGGCGCTATCGCACTACAAATTTTAAATTTACGTTTTTAGGGTGCGGGTCTCGGTGGGTAAAATTTGAAGCCGAAATTTACAAATTTGGCTTCAAATTTGAATAGTAAAAGTTAAGGCGAAGTATTTTTGTTCTAGACGAGGCGCTTTTAAATTTGGCGACGGGAGTTACCATGTAGGTAATGACCGAGCCGAATTTAAAAGCAACGAAGTATAGGACAAAAAGACGAGCCGCTAAATTTATTTCCAAAGAAGATAGAGTTTTTCGTCGTATATATCGCTACTCTTCGGACTAACCTCCACCTCCGTTACCTCCACGTTCTGTACGTCGTTTTTGGCTTTTAGGGCGCTCGCGTCTTCTTCAAATTTCGCCATCAGCTCCTCGATCTGCGCGTTTAGCTGGGCGACTTCCTGCTCGCTTAGTTTGACGTCGCTACGCTCTTTTAGCACGCTGTTTGCCGAGCGCGCAGAGGTCGCGACCTTGCCGATGTTGCCGCTACTTAGTAGCCCTTTGCCAAAAATCGCGCCCAAAATGCTCGCACCCACCGAGATCGCCGTCTCGATGCCCTTGCTTTTGAAGTCTCGCTGCTCTTTTTCTAGCTTTGTCACAGAGCGGTTTAGCTTCTCTTCTAGCCGCGCTTTTTGCTTATCAAACTCTGCCGTTAGCTTGGCCGTTTGCGCCTCTAAAATTTCGTTGCATTTATCGGCCAAACGGACGTAAAACTCCTCCTTGCTCTCATTTGGCGCCGAGCTTAAATTTAGCGCGCTAAAGAGCCTAAGCTTGTAGTTTCTATAGATAAATTCTTTGAAATTTTTGGTTAGATCTTTAAAATTTTTAGCTCCCGCGACAAAGCCCGGCAGCGGCGCGTAGGAGAGCTTAAAATTCGGCTCTGCAACCGCGGTAAAATGCATATTTTCGCTAGCTTCGCTCCAGTCGGCGCTTTTTTGAGCTTCATCCAGCCTTAGCGTGAAATTTACCTCGCGAACCTCGTCAAGCCCCTTTTTAGCGTCGTAAAATCGCACTTTGGCTTCGCCGTAAAGATACCCCTCTAGCTCGCCGCCCTCCTGCAAATTTGAGCTTGCGGCGTAAATTTGAGCGATATCCGGCGACAGCACCGGCTTAGCGGCAAAATTTGAGCTTTTTGCTGGGTTTAACCCGCTCAAATTTGACCCGCCCTTTTGCTCTTTCATCAAATTTGAAATCTGCTCGCGGCTAAGCGGTCCTTTTAGATAGCTAAGAGCCCAGCGCGTCGAGATGATGGATAGCCCGTCCTCGTGGATGTTTTTTAGTAGGAAATTGCGCTTTTGCAAATTTGAGATGAGATTTTCTATCTCGCCTTTATCCATAGCAGAGCCCGCAAGCCCCGTCATACCGTCGATCACTCGCGCTTTATCCTGCGCGGTTTGCAAGCGCCCGATAAACCACGTGCCGATGTTGCTAAGGCCTTTGTAGTCCAGATCGACCGGGTTTTGGGTGCTAAGTATCACGCCGAGGCCGTGCGCGCGGGCTTGCTTGAGTAGAGTTAGCATCGGAGTTTTGCTAGGCGGGTTGCCGTTTGGCGGGAAAAATCCGAAAATCTCGTCCATATAAAGCACCGCGCGAAGCGAGCTCGTACCCTCGGTCTTGCGCATCCACGCGATGATCTCGTTTAGCAGCAGCGTCACGAAAAACATCCTCTCGCTGTCTTTTAGATGCGAGATCGTAAAGATATTGCACTTTGCCTTGCCGTTTGCGTTAAAAAGCATCTTTGAGATGTCGAGTCGCTCGCCGCTTAGCCATGCGCGAAAATCTGGACTTGCAAGCAACGTGTTGATCTTAACCGCTAGCTTCATACGCTCGGAGCTCGGATAAAATTTCTCCACGTCAAATACGCCGATCTTTGCAAACGGAGGCGTCGCGATAAAGCCGATGAGCTCCTCTAGGCTCACGTCCGCGCCCTGGCTAAATTTATCTATAAAAATGTTTGAGATGAGCAGGTGTTCTTTTGAATTTACGTCGTTTTCTATACCAACGAGCGAGAGCACGGAGCTAGCCAGAGAGCCGACGTACTCGCTAAACTCCTCGCTACCAACGTCTAAATTCGGACGGGCAAAATCGCCCAGCAGCGCCACGCCGACGCCGCTAATGCTCTTTGGGGTGTAAATTTTTAGCTCGGCGCTATCTTTAAAAAGTCCCACGCGCTCTAGGCTTTGGAACGAACCCTCGATGCCTTTAGCCCACGTCTGCGCTTCGCTAGCGGCAAATTCATTCACGCTCATGCCCTTGTTTTGCGCTTCGTTTTCATCGACATACGGCGCAAAATCCTGCGCTCGCATCTGAGGGAACGCTAAGGCGAGGTTTGTCATATCGCCCTTTGGGTCGATTATAAAGATCGGGATGTTATCGATGCAGGCTTCTTCTAGGATGCTGATGCCAAGGCCCGTTTTACCGCTACCGGTCATGCCGATGATGGCTGCGTGCGTCGTAAGGTCTTTGTTTTTATAAAAAAACGGCTCTTTGTTTTTGAGACCGACGTAAAATAGCTTTAAATTTTCTTGGATGGTTTTCATGTGCTTCCTTGTAAATTTTGGGCTATTTTACTGATTTTTGATTAAATTTCGGGTGAAGCCGGGGGATAAATTTGAAAGCGAGGCGGATAAAAATAAAATAAGGCAAGCGCGAGGCTCGCCTTTAATTTTGCGTTAAATTTATTGGTAAGTTTTTAGTTGTTCTTTGAGCTCTTCGAGAGTTTCTATTACGCGTTTTTTGGTAAATTTCGCTATATCTTCGCCCGTAGTACCGTCATTACCGGTTAGCTGGCAACAATATCTCATCGCACCTTTATATCTTAACGCAGCGACTAGTTTTAGATCGGTATCTATGCTTATGTTTTTATTAGAGTCGCCCGCCTCGTCCGGTATGCATAGCTCAAATTTAGCATTTATTGGCTCGCCCTCTTTAAACTCGCCGTCATCCAAGCTAACGACGCCTAGACCTCCCCTTGAGATATCGTATAGGTTGCCCTGTATTTCGCTACCGTTTTGCGTGAGGATCACCTTGGTGTAACGATCCGGATATACGCGCTGATGTTTTCTTAAATTCGCGTGCAAATTTTGCATATACGTGAAATTTTGTAGCGTTACGGTCAAATTTGCAAGGTCAAAGCCGACGATATCAGCCCTTAAATTTTCGGAAAAATATTCATCGCGTACGACATAGGCGTTTTTTTCCTCTTTCATGGCCAAAATTTGCTCTAGCGTTACTTTACAGACGACGGTATCATCCTCTGCATGCTCTACTTCGCCCATGCACTCGACTTTTACGCCGTTGTAAAGATTTAGAAAGTGTACTTGGCGATTATCTTTTAGCACTCTGGCAAACACGGTCATTGCATCCTCGCGCATAAAAGAGCCGTCGTTATATATACCGTTCATTTGAAATACGATTCCTTCCGAAGTAAATTTGAATTTTACCTAGATTATAGTAAAAAATTCTTATTTTTTCATTTAATTATTGATATTTTGTATTAAACTTAATGTCGTTTTGATGTAAAGATGTAGAAAAGAAGCACTAAGGGCGAGAGCTCGCCCTTAAATTTGGATGATTATAGTTTATCTGCGTTGTGAGATAGGTAGTCCGCGACGCCTGCGGTATCGGCTTTCATGCCTTTATCGCCTTTGTTCCAACCGGCAGGGCAAACCTCTCCGTGTTCGTTCGTAAATAGCATCGTATCGACCATTCTTATCATCTCGTCGATGTTTCTTCCAAGCGGAAGGTCGTTGATGACCGCGTGGCGAACGGTGCCGTCTTTATCAAGCAAGAAGCTGCCGCGAAGCGCGACGCCCGCATCCTCTAAAAGTACGTCAAAACCGCGAGCGATAGACTTCGTCATATCGGCTACTAGCGGGAAGCGAACTTGGCCGATACCGCCTTTATTTACCGGAGTTTCTTTCCATGCGAAGTGAGAGAATTGGTTGTCTGTTGAAACGCCGATAACTTCGATACCGCGAGCTTTAAATTCGTCGTATCTTTTATCAAACGCGATGATCTCGCTAGGGCAAACGAATGTAAAGTCCATAGGGTAGAAAAATACTACCGCGCCTTTCTCGCCGATATTTTTATATAGGTTGAAATCATTTACGATCTGATTGCTTCCTAAAACCGCTGCAGCTGTAAAATCAGGTGCTTTTTTTGTTACTAACATTTTTTCTCCTTAATAATTTTTATTTGTAGCGAAATTATATCATCTAAAAATTAAAAAGAGCTAAAAATTTTACGTTTTCATTTTAAAATTTAACGTAAAAATTTAATATCAAATTTACTTAGTTTTTGATATTCTTGCGAAAAATTTGACTCAAAAGGATAAAAAATGGCAGTAAAAATAACAGACATCTGCATAAGCTGCGGCTCTTGTATCGACGAGTGCCCGACGAACGCTATCGTAGACGACGCGGATAACCCGACCGGCGAGGACGCATACTACGTTTATGCCGATAAATGCGTCGAGTGCGTAGGATTTAACGACGAGCCTGCGTGCGCCTCAGCCTGTCCAACCGACGGCTGCATCGTTTGGGACGCTCCTTATGCAGGACAGCCGTCTCGCGCCGAGATAACCGCCGATATGAGGACTGGCGCCACGGCCGTCATCTCGTAAACTCCGCACCTAAGCCCTTTTGCGGGGCTTATTTTGAAATTTAATTTTTTTTTGATATAATCACCGCCTTATAAAAACCACAAAAAGGAAATTTTATGCAACAAACGCTTTCTATTATTAAGCCTGATGCCGTAAAAAAGGGCGTTATCGGAAAAATCGTGGATAGATTCGAAAGCAACGGACTAAGAATCGCCGCCATGAAAAAAGTCAAACTAAGCAAATGCGACGCAAAAGCTTTCTATGCAGTTCACAAAGACAGACCTTTCTTCAACGATTTGGTTGATTTTATGGTCAGTGGACCGGTCGTAGTTATGGTGCTTGAGGGTGATGACGCAGTAGCTAAAAACCGCGATCTAATGGGCGCAACCAACCCGAAAGAAGCAAAGTCCGGCACAATTAGAGCCGATTTTGCCGAAAGTATCGACGCAAACGCCGTTCACGGTAGCGACAGCCTAGAAAACGCTAAAAACGAGATTGCTTTTTTCTTTGCAACAAGAGAAATTTGCTAATTTTAGGTTAAATTTTGAAAATATCTTTCGCCAAAATCGCAAATAATCAAATACCGTTTGAGTTAAACTCGGACGGACTGATTTTTAACGGCGAATTAGGAAAAATAAACCAAAATTTGGTTAGCTGCAAAGGTAGAATCGTAGGCGAGATAGCTCACAACTGCGACCGATGCGGCGAAGATATAAATTTAAAGCTTGATGAAGATGTAAATTTGATATTAAGCGACGGAATTTATAAAGATAACGAAGAAAACCTCGAAGATGTAGTAGAGTTTTTCGACGGTTTTGTAAATTTAGAAGAAGTACTAACAAGCGAAATAGAAGCTTTTAAGAGCGATTATTTTTATTGTGAAAAATGTAAAAATCTATAAAGGAGAATAAAATGGCAGTACCTAAACGAAGAGTAAGTCATACTCGCGCGGCAAAGAGAAGAACGCACTACAAAGTAACGCTTCCGGTTCCCGTAAAAGATAAAGACGGCTCATGGAAAATGCCTCACCGCGTAAATAAAACTACCGGAGAGTATTAATACAAATGACCAGCATTTGCATTGACGCGATGGGTGGCGACTTCGGTCCGCAACCTATTATCGGCGGCGTGATCGAGGCTTTAAAAGAAGTAAAATTCGAAGCCGTTTTGGTAGGCGATACGAAAATTTTAGAAAGCCTCGTTCCGCAAAATTTAAAACAATACGTAAAATTTATTCAGGCCGACGAGGTTGTCTCTATGAGCGACGGCGCCACCGATGCGTTAAAGCGAAAAGAAAGTAGTATTTTTAAGGCTATCGAGCTACTTAAAAATAAACAAACTATGGCCGTAGTTTCGGCAGGACACAGCGGAGCTACGATGAGCCTTGCCACGCTTCGAGTCGGACGACTCAAAAACGTCTCTCGCCCGGCGATAGCGACGCTGATGCCAAACGTAACCGGCGGCAATACGCTAGTTTTGGACGTCGGCGCAAACGTAGACTGCAGGCCGGAGCATCTGTTTCAATTTGCTATAATGGGCGAAGCCTATGCAAAAGAAATTCTAAAAATAAAATCCCCTAAATTAGGGCTTTTGTCTAACGGCGAAGAGAGCAGTAAGGGCAACGAGGCTACGAAAGAAGCCTTTGAAATGATTTCAAAACTCGACAGCTTCGTGGGCAACGCCGAAGGAAATCAAGTCTTTGACGGAAGCGTCGATGTGGTAATTTGCGACGGCTTTGTCGGAAATATCCTACTAAAAACAAGCGAAGGCGTAGCCGACGCGATAACCAAAATAATCAAAAAACACGTTAAAAAATCCCCGGTCGCTATAGCTGGTTCGCTTCTTATGAAAAAAGTTTTTAAAACGCTAAAACAGCAAGTCGATTACGACGAATACGGCGGCGCACCGCTACTTGGCGTGAACGGTTGCGTCATAATAAGCCACGGTAAAAGTACTCCAAAAGCTATAAAAAACGCGATATTTCAAGCTCTAAAATTCGCAAACTCCGATATAAATAAAGTCATCGAAGACGAGCTTTCGCACTTCGCAAAATGAAATTACAAAGACAAATTTAATGCCAAAAGCCTCGCTAATATCCATAGCCGCATACGCTCCGCCTAAAATTTTAACAAATTTCGACCTTGAAAAAATGGTGGAAACCAACGACGAGTGGATAGTTAAGCGTACAGGTATCAGCCAACGACGCATAGCGCAGGGCGAAGATACGAGCGATCTTGGCACGAAAGCGGCACAAATAGCGCTTGAAAGGGCAAATTTGACCGCAAAAGATATCGACGCCATTATCTGCGCGACCATCTCGCCCGATCACTTTTGTATGCCCTCAACGGCGTGTAAAATCGCTAAAAATTTAGGCATAAATGCCATTACGGCATTTGATATAAGTGCGGCATGCACGGGTTTTATTTATCTGCTTGAGCTTGCAAAATCACTGATTGAAAGCGGAAGCAAAAAAAACGTATTGATAATCGGAGCTGAAAAACTAAGTAAGATCGTCGATTGGACCGATAGAACTACTTGCATACTATTTGGCGACGGAGCAGGTGCCGCGGTCGTAAGCGCAGGTGAAGAAAACGAGATCATTGACGTTCATACCGCAGCCGACGGCAACTACGCAAACCTACTCATAACTCCAGGCGGCGAAGAGAAATTTATCAAGATGTCGGGCAACGAAGTCTTTAAAATCGCCGTCCAGACGCTAACTAAAGACGTCGTAGATATCCTAGAAAAAAATCAAATTTCAAGCGATAAAATCGATCTTTTTATACCTCATCAGGCAAATTTACGTATCATCGAGGCGGTCAAGCAGCGCTTAAATTTTACAAACGAGCAGTGCGTCGTAACCGTAGGAAAATACGGCAACACAAGCTCGGCCTCCATACCGATGGCGATGAACGACTCATACGAAGCGGGCAGACTTAAAAAAGGCGATTTGCTTTTACTGGACGCATTCGGCGGTGGGTTTACTTGGGGCTCGGCTCTACTTAAATTTGGCGGCGAAACCGCAAATAATTTTTAATCTCACAGTTAAAATTTAAATCTTACGCTTAAATTTATCAAAACCAAAAATCGATTCCATAATCCTTAGTATACCCGCTGCATAGCTTACGATCGACCGATTAAACCCGACCAAAAAAGCTAAATTTAACTCGGCAGAGGTATAATACAAAAAATCACGGAAGGCAAAAAATGGTAGTCAGTAAAATCTACGAAATCAACTCTTGCGACGATATGGAGCTGGGCGTTAAACGCTCTACGAAATTAAACTTCAAACTGTGCTACGATGACGATAAGCCGGTTAACGCCATAGTTTTTATAGTGCCTGGATGCGGCGGCGACGTCGATAAAGCATATAGAGACCACCTAGCCGAATTTACGGCGAGAGAATTTAACGTAGCCGTGACAAATGTAGATTATCATCACATCTACAATAGATTAGTTACGGGCGCTAGATACTACATGGACGAATTTGATCAAGAAATTTTAAGAGAAAAATGCCGAGAAATAAACCTGCAACTAGGCGGCGATCTGAGCTCGTTAAAAAATTTCGACAAACTAAACGGAGTTTTGTCTGCGGTTAGTAACTATATAGACAGCAATAAAAATAGCGGAGCCTTTCCGAGAGATTTTGTTTTAAATTTATCCCTTACGATTGATCCGATAAAAAACGAATATCAAAATTTCGGCATTATGCAAGCGCAGGATTTGATAAACGCCTTGCTTTTCGTAAAAGCTAACGCTCCTTTTGAGTGCGCAACCGACATAAACGAACTGCCCGTCGTCATGATAGGTAGCTCGCACGGAGGCTACCTATCGCATATGGCCGCCAAGATTGCTCCGTGGCTCATAGACGGCGTCATCGATAACAGCAGTTATGCCAAATATCCGCTTAGGATCGTGGGATTTGGTAAGGAGCTTGACTATATGAATCACTGCTGCTCATCAAACGATATGCTTTTTAAACATATAAATTTTTTCATCTCCGACAAGACGCTTTGGACCTTAAAAGATGGCTCCGATAAGAGATTTATGCCAGCGCACGAAAAGATACGTTATATTTTAAATTTAGACCATGTAAAAACCCAAAGCAAATATCCAAAGCCGATTTATCTAAGCTATCACTATGCCAGAGACGATATCGCTCCTATCGCTGATAAATCAGAACTTTATAGCAAATTTAACGCATGCGGCATAGACGCGACATTAAAAATAATAAAAGACGAAAGCGAGCGTGACGGCAAATTTATCAAATCGCTAACTCACGGCTTTGACATGTCCATTAAAACGCTGATCTCAAAAGAGCTTCCGCCGATGTTAGCCAAGATCGCAGCTCGCCAAAAACAACCTTGCGAGGATAAAAGCATAACTTATATCTCGGAAAATTTAGAGTATAAATTTTTTGAATCTAACGACAAAATCAATCTACAAGTTTCAAAAATATGGCAAAACGGCACGGTAGTTAAAAAAACGTATAAAATCCACTCTTGCGACGATACAGAGCTTGATATAAAGCGAGAAAGCCTGCTAGAGTTTAACCTTTGCTTTGATACCAAAAAGCCGGTCTCGTCAATAGTTTTTATAATCCCTGGCTACGGAGGAGACGCGGACAGCAACTACCGCGAGCACTTAGCGCAATTCATCGCAAGCGAATTTAACGCAGCTGTAGTAGGCGTAAACTACCACTGTATCGGCGACAGGCCTCAAACCGGAGCTACGATATTTTTTGACGATTTAGATAGATCGATATTAAAAAAAGAGTGCGCCAGGTGCGGCATAGAGCTCCCGGAAAATTTAAGCGTAATCGATACGCAAACCCTGCTTGATATCGACAATCTAATAGACGCAAGAAAACGCGATAAGACAGCACCTCAAGACTTGTCGCTTAAACTATCAATTTCCCTTCAACCGACCAAAAACGAATATCAAAATTTCGGCATTATGCAGGCGCAGGATTTGATCAATGCGCTACTTTTCGTAAAAGCCAATGCTCCTTTTGAGTGCACAACCGACATAAACGACCTACCAGTCGTCATGATCGGCAGCTCGCACGGAGGCTATCTATCGCATATGGCCGCCAAAATCGCCCCATGGCTCATAGACGGCGTCATAGATAACAGTAGCTACGCGCTAGCGCACTGGCCTTTTATCGGCTTTGGTAAAGAGATAGATTATATGAAATATTACAGCGGCTACACCAGCGAATGCTATCACAATATCGAGCTTTATTTATTCGACAAGACGCATTGGACGCTAGACAAGGCTTCGCCGGCTTATTTTTCCAAATCAAGAAAATATATAAGAGAAATTCTAATGCCGCAACACCTCAAAGTCCAAAGCAGCTACAAAAAGCAAATTTACACGAGTTATCACTACGCCTACGATGATTTTTACGCTCCGGCTAGCGAAAAACAACGACTCTACGACGAACTGAAAAATTTAGGCTACGACGCTACTCTAAATATAATAGAAAATGAAAGTCAGCTTGACGGTAAATTTATCAAAACGCTAACGCACGGTTTAGATATGTCGATAAAAACGCTAATCTCAAAAGAGCTTCCGCCGATGCTAGCTAAAATCACAGCTCGACCGAAACAGCCTTGCGAGGATAAAAGCATAAGTTACGTTTCAGACGATTTAGAATATAAATTTTTTGAAGCGAACGACAAGATAAATTTAGAGATAAAAGAACAAAATCTACCGCAGCAAAATCATGATAATAAATAAAACATACGAGATCCCATCCTGCGACGATGTAGAGCTTGGCATAAAGCGAGATTCGCTACTTGAGTTTAAGCTCTGCTACGATGATGAAAAGCCGGCTAGAGCTCTAGTTTTCATAGTGCCGGGTCTTGGCGGAGATGCGAACGAAAACTATAGAGAGCACTTAGCGCGGTTCGTAGCGAGCGAATTTGAGGTAGTCGTAGCGAGTCCAAACTACCACTGTATCGGCAACAGACCGCAAACGGGGGCGAAGTATTTTTTAAACGATTTAGACAAAATCATCCTGAAAAACAAATGCTCGAAAATCGGTATAGAAATCCCAAGCGATATCAGCTACGGCGAACTTTCAGTGCTAGATGACTATCTGGGCAATACAAAATCAAGCGGCGGTTTGCCTAGCGATTTTAAATTACAAATATCCGTCACGCTGCAACCGACCAAAAACGAATATCAAAATTTCGGCGTTATGCAAGCTCAAGACGTGATAAATGCCGAGCTTTTCATCAAGGCAGATCCACCGTTTAAATCCGCGACCGATATAGACGAGCTGCCCGTGGTCCTAGTCGGTAGTTCGCACGGCGCCTACATAAACGCCTTAGCAGCCAAATTTGCACCGTGGCTCGTGGACGGTCTCATCGACAACAGCAGCTACGCGAAGCTAAACTGGGAGCTCATAGGCCTAGGCAAAGAGGCGGATTATCTCAAATTTTGCGAATACTCCACCGATATATATTTTAAAAATATCAAAATTTACGTCTTTACAAAAACGATGTGGACGCTACTGGATAAATCCTCGCCTCGATATTTCTCGCAAGCGCGCGAAGATATACGAAACGCCCTAGACGCCGCGCACCTAAAAATCCAAAGCGAGTATCCAAAGCCTATCTATGTCGGCTATCACTGCGCCGTAAACGACCACTGCGCGTCGCCCGAGGAAAAAGCGCAGCTCTACGAGGAGCTACGAAAGCTCGGCTTTGACGCGACTTTACATATGATAAAAGACGAGAGCGAGCTTGACGGCAGGCTTCTCAAAAAGCTAACGCACGGCCTAGAGATGTCTATCAAGCTTTTGATCGCCAAGGAGCTTCCGCCGATGTTAGAAAAGATAGCCTCCCGCGAAAAGCAAATTTGCGAGAATAAAAGCATAAGCTATCGCTCGGACGGTCTGGAATATAAATTTTCAGAGGCAAACGGCAAGATAAATTTGGAGATAAAAAGATGATTTTATTTATAAATTTGTATTTACAAGGGGGTTTGAGCGATAAATTTGAGAAACGATAGAAATTTAAAACGCAAAAAGCCGTGCGACAACTAAAAGCAAATTTATATGAAAATTTAACAAAAAGCTTAAGCCTAATTTACTCTAAACTAAAAAACCGCCTCATCTTGCGCTTCCAGTCGTCTTTTGGTATTTCCGTGTCGTTTGGATCGTCGCTCCAAACCTCATGTTTGTCTTCGAAAAATATCGCGGATCTTTGAGCTTGCGGCATAAATTTCGTCTTGTCCTCCACAGGAATTTTGTTCGCCTGAAAGTACCGTAACAGCTCAAAATAATCATCTCTACTATAGCAATTTACCAAAAAATAATTTCTATTTTTCATCCTGATGACGAAATTTTTACACAGTAGCCATAGCGGTTCGCCCGATTTTTTGAGTTTATAGATTTTAAACGGCAGCGCAAATATCAGATAAACCAAAAGATATCTTATAAAGTCTTTCGTTTTGTTAAAATGCACGCCGATCGAGGACTTTTTATAGAGCTGATACGGGGTAAAAAAGTGAAATCTGCCGTACCTCCTATCAAGTTCGCTAATAACGCAAAAATAGACCTTTTCGACGTCTTTTACGAGGGCGATTTTCTCCTTGCTCTCTACTTTGTTTACGTAGACATACTCTATATAATAAATTTGCTCATTAGAAAAACTAAAAAAGCTCGGTTTTTGTTTAAAAACTCGCGGCGCGAAAACGTATGTATTGTATAGGCAGAATAATAAAAAAGATGCAGGCAAAGCAATAAGATAAATGCGGTATAAAAGCCCATAGTCGCTAAAAGCAAATACAAAAACGATAATCGAGTAAAGAATAATATAATATCCCATCAAAAACAGTGCGCCGTAGTCGTTTATGATTATCGGATTTTCGTCGTAGTTTCTCAAATTTTCTCCAAATTTCGCTTCACGCAGTTAAATTTAAAATGGATAACAAAAGGCGAGCACAAGCCAAATTTAGCTCGGTAAATTTAAAAATCAGCTCACCGTAAAACCAAAGCAAATTTAAGCGACCGCCGTCAAGCCAAAGCCGCTTAAATTTAAGTAAAAAGCAAAATTTGACGCGCCCCAAATTTAAACCCCAGAGTTTAAATTTACCCGAAGCAAATCCAAATTCGTGCGGCGCGTTTAGTCAAATTTACCCATTTTTCCTAGCAAATTCTTTCATAAACTCAGACAAAGTCCGCACGTTTTCGATACTCACGGCGTTGTAGATAGACGCCCTGATGCCGCCTACGTGACGGTGTCCTTTTAGACCCAGCATGCCCGCATTTTCGGACTCGGCGATAAAGGCCGCCTCTAGCTCGCGGTTTGCGATGGTAAAGCTAACGTTCATCAACGAGCGGCTATCTTTTTGCGCGTGACCTTTGTAAAAGCCGCCCGAACCGTCGATCGCGCCGTAAAGCAGCGCCGCCTTTTGCTCGTTTATCTCGTTTATCGCTGCTAGACCGCCCTGCTCTTGCACCCAGCCCAGCGTCAAATTTAGCAGATATATGCCAAAGGTCGGCGGCGTATTGTATAGCGACGCGGCACCGGCGTGCGTATCGTAGCGAAGCATCGTCGGAG
This sequence comes from uncultured Campylobacter sp., assembly GCA_963519915.1. Classification (GTDB taxonomy): domain Bacteria; phylum Campylobacterota; class Campylobacteria; order Campylobacterales; family Campylobacteraceae; genus Campylobacter_A. The sequence goes on from CAUQPE010000018.1 coordinate 13,270, forward strand.
TGCGCTCCATGCAGGCTCGCTCTAGCATATCTTTGCGGATGATAACGACGGTTACGCCGCTTGGGCCGGCATTTTTCTGTGCGCCGCCGTATAGCAGCCCCACGTCCGTGAAATCAACCGGCCGCGAGAAAAAATCGCTCGACGCATCGACTACTAGCGGGGCTTTGGAGCGAGGCAGCTCGCGGTACTGCGTGCCGTAGATGGTGTTGTTCGTGCAGACGTAGCCGTATGCGGCGTCGCCATCAAATTTAACCTCAGGGATGCGGTCGTAGGAGGTCTCTTTGCTGCTAGCAACCACTTCGTATCTTGCGCCGACGTTTGCGGCCTCTTTGATCGCCTTGCTCGTCCAGACGCCAGTATCTGCGTACTGCGCGACGCCTTTGGCGGCTAAATTTAGCGGTATCATCGCAAACTGCAAATGCGCGCCTCCTTGCAAAAATAGCACGTCAAATTCCTCGCCGATGCCGTATAGCTCGCGCGCCTTGGCCATCGCGCCGTAGTGCACCTCTTCAAAAATTTTGCTTCGGTGGCTGATTTCCATTATCGAAAAGCCCTTACCCTGATAGTCGGTGAGCTCGTTTTGCGCGCGCTCAAGCACGCTAAGAGGCAGAGCCGAAGGGCCCGCGCTAAAATTTAGCTTTCTATTCATCCAAACTCCTTTCAAATTTGAGCTGATTTTAGCGTTATTTGCGTTAAAAAATCATTTCGCGTCGCAAGGTCGGCGGCAAAAGCTCGCAAATTTTACACTTTAAGCTACCTTTTGATACAATTTTTCATATTAAGGAGCGAAATTTGATAGAGATCGAGCGTAAATTTATCCTGCGTGACGCCGCCGTCATAAACGAGCTAAAAGCCCGCGACATCGGCACCGAGCAAAAAGAAGTGACGCAAATTTACGTCAAAATCACTCCGCTTGAGGAGATTAGATTTCGCGAGACTTCTGGCGCCTTTACGATCGCGCAAAAATCTGGCATCGGTCTAGCGCGCGAGGAAACCGAGAGCGAAACGGATGCCAAAAGCTTTAAAAAAGCCCTAAAAAACGCGGTCGCCGCTCCTATAAAAAAGACGAGATTTCTATTTAAGCTTGACGGCGCCGCTTGCAACGTCGATATTTTTCACGGCGCTTTAGAAGGGCTTGTAACTTTTGAGGCCGAGTTTGCTAGCGAGCGCGAGGCGGCGGAGTTTAACCCGCCCGAATTTATCGCCGCGCACATATTTAGCGAAGTCACGGAAGACGAACGCTATAAAAATAAAAATTTAGCGCTTTTTGGCCTGCCGCAGGGCGAATTTGACGCGCAAAAGAGCATTGAGATTTTACAAAACAGCCCGGGGCTAGAACTAAATTTACCGAGCTACATCGGCGCGATGGATGCGATGCGGACGGTATTTTTTCAGATATTTATGTTGCTTGGCAAGCACCTAAATGAGTACGCAAACTCTAGCGATGCCGAGGCGCTACACCAGATCCGCGTAAATCTGCGCAAAACGCGCTCTTTACTTAAAATTTTCACTCCAGTTTTTGACCGAAAAACGGCTTGCTATTTTCTGCTAAATTTTAAAAAACTAGCCGAGCTAACTAACCAAAAGCGCGATATAGACGTTTTTTGCGAGTTTTTACAAAAACAAAAAGGCTTTGAAGGGCTAGCTAGCGAGCTAGAAAATTTAAGCAAAACCCTAGCCAAAAGCGTCCAAGCCGAGCTACAAAGCGACGAAGCGAACGAAATTTTGCGCGACTGGGAGGTATTTTTACGCGAGGGAAGCGACTTTTTTAAAGGCGAACTCGGAGACGCGCCGATAAAAAAACTCGCGGCAAAATCCATGAGAGCTCAAATTTTACGCCTTAAAAAATCTCTCTCAAATTTGAGCCAAACTACCGAAAACGCGCAGTTTCACAAGTGCCGCATCGAGATAAAAAGACTAAGGTATCTAAGCGAGATTTTCGGCGGCGGCTTTGATTTTGCTGCAGCCAAAAAATGCTTTAAAAAGAGCAAAATTTTACAAGAAACCTTTGGCTCGCTGCAAGATGCCGACGTCTGGCTAGGCCTGCTAGCGCACGTAAAAAGCGGCGCCGAGCAAAAGCGCATAGACAAACTCCAAGCTAAAATTTACAAAAAAATCTACGAGCTGCGAAGCGAAATTTTGGACTCAAAGCCTAAAATTTTAAAAAGCCTCACAAAGCTTTCGCACGGCTTAAAAATCTACTATATTTAAAGAGAAAAAATGGAAAAACAAGAAAAAATAGTTCAGATGTTTAACGACATCGCGCCCACCTACGACCTGGCAAACCGCGTGCTGAGCATGGGCGCGGACGTGAGCTGGCGTAAAATCGCATGCAAAACGGTTCTGTCAAATTTCAAAGACTCAAGCGTAAATATCGTCGACGTCGCATGCGGCACGGGTGATATGATGGGCTTTTGGCAAAAGACGGCGGGCGAGTTTAACGCAAAAATCGAAAATCTAATCGGCGTCGATCCCTCAAGCGGCATGCTCGCAGTCGCCAAGCAAAAATTCCCCGAGTTTAAATTTATCGAGGCGCTAGCGACGCAAACGACGCTTGATAGCGGCTCGGTGGACGTGCTAAGCATCAGCTACGGCATCAGAAACGTGGTCGAGCGTGAGGCCGCGCTAAGAGAGTTTAACAGAGTGCTAAAAACGGGCGGATACGTCGTAGTGCTAGAGTTTACCAAACGCAAAAAAAGCGGGATTTTAACGGGCGCTCGCGACTTTTATCTAGGTAAAATTTTGCCTAAAATCGGCGGTTTTATCTCCAAAAACCAAGAAGCCTACGAGTACCTGCCAAGCTCGATCGAGGGCTTTTTAGACGCTAAAAGCTTTGCGGACGAGCTCGCTGCTGCAGGCTTTGAGATGCGCCTTTGCAAGAGCTTTTCGATGGATATCTCTACTCTTTTCATCGCGCAAAAGGCCCGTGAGTGCTAAGCGTCAGCGAGCTAAACGAGCAAGCCAAAACGCTGCTTGAGACGACGTTTTCGTACGTCGAGGTAGAGGGGGAGATCTCGCGGCTCGTTAAACACGGCTCTGGCCACTGGTACTTCACACTAAAAGACGAAAAGGCCGCGATCTCGGCGGTCATTTATAAATTTAACGCCGCCAAGCTCAAATTTGACGTCGCAGACGGCATGAAAGTCGCTCTCTACGGCAAAATTTCTCTCTACTCGCCAAGCGGCAGCTATCAGTTTATCGCGACTCTGATACGCCCCAGCGGCGAAGGCGAGCTCGAGCTTGCGTTTAAACAGCTAAAAGCGCGGCTTGAGAGCGAAGGGCTTTTTGATATCTCGCGCAAAAAACCGCTACCCAAATTTCCGCGCAAGATCGCGCTTATTACCTCAAAAACATCAGCCGCCTTGCAAGACATGCTGCGTATCGCGCACGGACGATGGGCGCTGGCTGAAATCACAGTTTTTGATTCGCTAACGCAAGGCGAAACCGCGCCCGCCTCGCTCATACGCGCGCTAAAAAGAGCGGGCGCCAGCGGAGCCGACGCGATCGTGCTGGCGCGAGGAGGCGGCAGCAGAGAGGATCTGTGGTGCTTCAACGACGAAAATCTAGCCCGCGAGATCTACGCGGCGCGCACGCCCGTGATCTCGGCCGTTGGGCACGAGATTGACTACGTGATCAGCGACTTTGCGGCGGACTTTCGCGCTCCGACCCCAAGCGCTGCGATGGCTGCGCTACTGCCCGATGTGGGCGAGCTAATGCAAAGCATAGATAGGCTAAGCGAGGCGGCGGACGCGGCTTTCGTGCGCGTTTGGGAGCGTAAATTTAACGCTCTAGCGATGATGAGAGCGAGATTTTCTCAGGCGAGCCTAACGCAAAAAATCGCTCGCAAAGAGCAAATTTTGCTAAATTTACGGCAGGTTTTAGACGCCGCCGTGCAAACCAAACTGCTCAAATTTGAAAACGCGCTCAAGCTCGCCCGCGCCGCATACGCGCAGCAAGAGTCGTTTTTCGCGCAGATTTCAAATTTCGTCCGAGTGCAAAAAGACGGCAAAACCGTAAATCTAAGCGAGCTAAAACCGGGCGACCGCATCGCGCTAAGCTCGGTAAACGCAAGCAAAGAGGCGGAAATTTTATAATCAAATTTGACCCGGCCGACGCCGCGACTCAAATTTTTAGGCGGGTTAAAATTTTTTAAGCTAAAAATAGTAAGATAATAACGCAAATCAAAATTTAAAGGAGCGATATGAAGACGAACGTAAAATTTTTACTAGCCGCGTGCGCCGCGATGCTAATAACCGGCTGCGCAACGGAGAGATCGCGCGTAGTCGAAACGCCAAAAGTTCAAACCCTAAACACTAACTATCAAGGACAAAAGATAGCCGTCTCTATCGGCCGCTTTAGCAACCAGTCATCATACCAAAACGGCGTATTTTCAGACGGCGAGGATAGACTAGGCAACCAAGCCCAAACCATCCTTATCTCAAATTTACAGCAAAGCGGGCGCTTTTCAGTGCTTGACCGCAGCAACATGCGCGCCATCAAAGAAGAAAGCGCGCTAAGCAAAGAGGCGCAAAATATCAAGGGCGCAAGATACGTCATCACTGGCGACGTGACGGAGTTTGGCCGCAAAACTACGGGCGATCACCAGCTTTTCGGTATCCTTGGCAAAGGCAAAACCCAAACCGCCTACGCGAAGGTAAACCTTAACGTCGTGGACGTGAAAAACTCCGAGGTGATCTACTCCACTCAAGGTGCCGGCGAGTACGAGCTCTCAAACCGCGAGGTGCTGGGCTTTGGCGGAAGTGCCGGGTATGATTCTACGCTAAACGGCAAGGTGCTAAGCCTGGCCATCATCGAGGCCGTAAACAACCTAACGCGCGGGCTTGAAAGCGGCGCTTTTAACGCGAAATAAGGATAAATTTTGCGCTTTAAAACTCTAGCCAATTTCGCGCTCGCCTCCGCCGCCGCCATGTTACTATCTGGCTGCGCGGACGACTCGCCTAGACAGCTATACTACTGGGACGACGCATATACGGGCTCGGTCTATGAGTACCTGAGCGAAGAGGGCGACGCGGGCGCGCAGATCGCAGCACTCGAGGAAAGCCTGCAAAAAGCCTATCAAAGAGCCGCCAAAGCTCCGCCCGGACTACACGCGCATCTGGGCTTGCTCTATCTCTCGCAAGGAAACGGGACGAAATTTAAAGCCTACGTCGAAAAAGAAGCCGAGCTTTACCCGGAGTCGCGCGACTACGCTATGTTTTTGCTAAATCAAAACGGTAAAACGGCGGGCGCGGCGGTCAAAACTGCGGTAAATTTAAGCGAGCAGACGAAGGAAAAAGCAGGCGCGAGCGAGTCAAATTCAAATGACAAAAGCTCAAATTTAGGCGAGCAAACTAGCAAGCAAAATTTGAAAAACAAGCAAACAAAGCCCGCCAAAACGAGCAAGACCGCAAAAGGAAGCCAAAATGAAAAATAAAATAAAATCGGCGCTTCTTGGCGCGTTTGCGGTGCTGTTTTTGGGAGCGTGCGCAGGCTCGCAGCCCGAGGTTTACGACTATTCGGCGTTTTTACAGACCAAGCCTCGCTCGATCGTCGTCGTGATGCCCACCAGCGACTCGGCCGAGATAAAGGCCTCCGCTGCGGTGCTGGCAAACGCGCTCTATCCGCTTAGCGAGGCGGGGTATTACGTATTTTCGCCCGCGCTCGTAAACGAAACCTTTAAAAACAACGGCATCTACGACGCAGGCGAGATCGCGCAGATCTCTACGTACAAGCTAAAGCAGATATTTGGCGCCGATGCCGCGCTGTATCTAAACGTCGCGGACTACGGCACCTCGTACATGCTGATTAACAGCGTAACGCGCGTGAGCATAGCGGCGACTCTAGTGGATCTAAACACGGGCGCCGTGCTCTGGCAAAAAAGCGCCGCGGCGGCAAACGACTCGGGCGGAGGCGGAGGCGATCTCATCGGCATGCTAGTCTCCGCGCTAGTTAAGCAGATCGCCGACTCGGTCTCGGACGCGAGCTTTGATCTCTCGGCACGCGCGGACGCGATTTTGTTTAGCACCGACTGCCGAGACTGCTTGCTCTACGGCCCGTATTCGCCGCACTACGGACAAGATCGGCAGCTAAATAGCGGCAAATAAATTTTAAAGGACGAAAATGAAACTAGCCGAGGCGCTGATACTGCGCGCCGACATACAAAAACGCATCGAGCAGCTAAAATCAAGGCTCGCGGATAACGCAAAGGTGCAAGAGGGCGAGAAGCCCAGCGAGGAGCCAAAGGCGCTACTAGCCGAGCTAGACACGCTCACAAGCGAGCTTGAGCGCCTGATAGTTCGGATAAATTTAACCAACTGCACCGCAAAAGCGGACGGCAAGAGCCTCACCGAGCTGATCACCAAACGCGACGTACTCACGCTAAAAGCGGGAGCGCTGCGAACATTCGCGCAAGCGAGCGCTCAAAAGGTGGAAATTTATTCGCGCAGCGAGATTAAAATTTTAAGCACGGTCGACGTCGCAGCACTGCAAAAGCAGGTGGACGAGCTAGCAAAGCAGATCAGGCAGCTTGACACGACACTGCAAGGCGCGAACTGGCAAACCGATCTGATCGAAAGCTAAAAGCGTAAAATTTAAAATTTCGGGTAAGTATCGCAAGAGGCGAGCATGAAACCTTCCCTACAACGGAACTCTAGCGCTCGCGGAAACGGGCGCACCCCTTTTACGATTTATTTTCAGTAAATTTACAGGGGCAATGTGACTGCGCAATGTAACTACCTAATGCTGATCTAGCGATACCCAGGGCGGGAACGGGGAAATTTAAAACGAAATTTTGATTTTAACGGCGCAGCTTGCGGCCTTGCGGCAAAATTTAGCGGCGATTTTGGCGGATTTGATGCTCAAATTTTGCGTTAAATTAAGGCGCGCTTGCTATTTTGCATTTGACCCGTCTGGCGTCAAATTTTACAAAAATCATAAATTTAGCCAAATTTAAAGGATGAAATTTGAAATTTAAAACCCTTGCGCTAGCGGTCGTATTTTGCTTTGCGACCGGCGTAAATGCGGAGCTTGCGACAGAAGCGAATTCCATAAATTTTAGAAAAACGAGCGGCGCGGAACAAAATCTCGCGGACGCAAAAGACGTCAAATTTAAAGACGCGCATTTTAAAGATACAGATACCGCGGCGCACGGCGCAAGCTCAAACTCATCTCAAAAAGCAACTCTCATCGACGAAGCGAAAAATTTCTACCGCGTGGACGAGCTACTGTTTCGTAGTGCTCAGCTTGACGGAAACGACGCCGCAAAGCTGCATGAGCTTGGTGTCAAAAGCATCGTAAATCTGCGCCATTTTAGCAGAGGCGGTGACAAAAGGGCGTTTGGAGATCAATTTTGGCTCGCGAACAAGCCGCTTCAAAGCTGGGAGATAAGGCCCGCGCAGATCGCAGACGTCTTGCGTACCATTCGCGAGCGCCAAAAGGAGGGCGCCGTGCTCGTGCACTGCTATCACGGAGCCGATCGCACGGGGCTTGTGGTGGCGATGTACCGCGTGATCTATCAGGGCTGGAGCTTGGATGCCGCACGCAGCGAGATGATAGACGGCGGATACGGCTTTCACTCGATGTGGCAGGATATCGCGGGCTTTTTGACGCCGCAAAACGAAGCGCTCGTAAGAGCCGAGCTTGGAATTTAGACGAAATTTCGCCCGTTAGGTCAAACGGCGGCGAAATTTGTAAATTTAATAATGACAAAGTGCCGTTTATAACGAAATTTTAGAATACGAGCTACGTATATTTTCTAGAGCGAGGCTCGGGATACGCCAAAATAGGGGCGAAAAACGAGCTGCAAAGACGCGCGGAGTTTGAACAAAAATTTGAGGCTTGCAAACAAAAGGCGCGAGAAATTTTAAATTTATAGATATCGCTAAAATTTTACTCTTTGCGGTGAGCTAAATTTAAAACCGTAAATTTCTACAAAAAAGCAAAGAAACCTTAAAATAGTAAAATTTAAGTCGTAAAATTTTACGCATTTTTCTACTTAAAATTCTCATACCTTTTTTCAAATATGCGCTCATATCGCCGTCGCGTGCGTATCGCAATCAAATCGGCTAAATAATTTAAAGGGCCTGATTTGCGCTTGCGGCGACGGGGCGCGCAAAACGCCGCAAATATCAGACAAAATATCCGTAAATTTAGCCGAAACGCAGTAAAATTCGAGCGGCAAATTTAACAAAAGGAGCGATCGCGGAAAATTTATTACTAGTGCAGCTGCGCGAGGCGCTACCGCAGGGCATGCGCGTGCCGAGCGAACTTGAGACGCTTTATGCGTGGATCGAAGCAAACGGCTTTTATGACGACGCGGGCGGGCGCAGACGCGGCTATCTCTACCCGCAAGATCGGCTGCAGCAGAGCTGGAGCGACGATGAGCGCGAGGGCGGCACGGACATCGTATTTTTCACGGATGAGCCGAAAAATCGCGACGAGGAGTTAAGGTATTGGTTTTACGGCGAGGATCGCGAGCTTGCCGCGGAGATCAAGCAGCGGCTTTGCGTGTTCGCGGGCAGCGGCTCGGAGGGCTCGATGTGCGCGCTATGGCTGGACGATGCGGGCGAGACGAAGATCGTACACATGGGCTCCGGCTCAGGCTCGAGCATGACCTGCGTTTTGGCTCATAGCGGGCTTGATTTTTTGCGATTGCTCGCGATAGGATACGATGAGATCTGTTGGGATGAGGATTTTAGCGCTCCGCCAAACAGCGACGACTTTATCGTGCATCCAAACCTGAAATTTCAGCAGTGGCTCAAGGATACGTTTAAAACGACGATCCCGCAAACTGCGCTTGAGCTAGTCACGCCCGCGCATCTGGACGACGAGAATCCGAGCGATGAGTTTTTGATCTGGGTAAATCGCGTCGCAGAGTGAGGTTTAGTATGATTTAAGTAGGTTAAGATGCAATATATCGCTGTTTTGGCACTACCAAAGCTCTTGCGAGTATAATTTATTCTTGATAAAAGCTCGCTTGCAGGATCAAAAACAGCGGCAAATTTTATCGGCATAATCCCGAATTTAATTCATTATAAAGCTATAAACGAGAGAAAATTTAGCTCGCCAAAAAAGCGAGCAAAAAGCCTAATGGCGGCAGTTTTTGCAGTCCTTCACGGTTACGAGCACGTTCATCTTTTCTATGAAATTTCCAAGCTTTCTTTCTAAATTTTCCTTGTACTCGCTCAGCGCCTCGCAGAAGTTATAGTCCTCGACGTGTCCGCAGCTCTCGCATACGACGTGGATGTGCGGATAGCTAAAGATGTCGTAGCGTGCCTTTTGGTTCGGCATATTGACCTCGACGACGAGGCCTTCGTCTTTAAGCATATTTAGGTTTTTGTACACCGTTGCGAGCGATACGGACGGATTTTCGGCACAGATCTCTTCATAAAGCTCGTCGATCGTCGGGTGCGTGTGGCGGTCGAGGATCTTGAGCACGCTGAGACGCTGCGGGGTGGCCTTGAGGCCGTGATTTTTGAGAAGTTCCATATAGTTCATATTTTTTCCTGATATTTTTTGCTAAATATACAAAAATTTTATTTAAAACTTCTTTATAGTTGGTAATATAAATTATTATTTACTAAAATTTGTGTCAGATTTGGCTTGAAATTTGTATTTTTTATAAATTTGGCATGATGTTTGAAGTCAAATTTTTATTTTTGGGTTTGGTGTTTTCTGCTAAAATTGATCTTTTGTTTTGATTAAATTTGCCCGCGTCCACAAAGCACAGTAAGCAAAACCGAGCGTAAAAGGCGAATTTAGCTCAAATTTGAGCCTTTTACGCACGAACACTCTTGAGAAAACTCATAAAACCGAAGCGCGAAAACGCTTCAGCTCAATTTTAATCCGCCGTTTCGGATAAAATTTTCTCGCAAATGCTTGCCGCATCGATACCAAGAGCCCTTTCGACGTCGGCCGTAGCGCCGTGCGGGATAAACGCGTCATCAAACTCAAAACTAACGATGCGCACGTCAAAAATGCATTGCTCCTGCAAAAATGCGGCTAAAATCTCGCCTACGCCGCCTTTTTTTGCGGTATCCGAAAAGACGTACCAAATTTTATGCCTGCGCGCGATCTCTTGCAAAAGTTCGCCGTCAAGCGGCTTAACAAAAACCAAATCAACAAGGCTTGGGTCAAATTTGCCGTCCGTTTTTTCGAGTAAAATTTTGCGCGCCGCGTTTGCCTTGCCAACGGCGTTACCGTAAGCGATAAATGCCGCTTCGCCGCCGCCCTCGACCAAGATTTCGCCTTTGCCGAGCTGTAGCTCTCGCGCCTCAAATTCGCCCTGCGCCAGCGCAAAAGCTCCGCGCGGATAACGAAAAGCGCAAGGCCCCTCGTGAGCGTAGGCATAATGCATCGCGAGCCTAAAACTATCGGCGCAACGAGGCGCGAAAATCGTCAAATTCGGGATCAAATTTAGATAGCTAACGTCAAATGCGCCCTGATGCGTCTCGCCGTCCTCGCCGACGATGCCCGCGCGGTCCATCGCAA
>CAUQPE010000019.1:0-23377 GCA_963519915.1 uncultured Campylobacter sp.
CCGCGACGAGATTCGTCTATCTCTTTAAATTTCATGCAATCTCTCCTTTCTTTGGTTTGTTTTTAAATTTAGAAAATTCTTCATTTTAAAATTTCGAGCTACCCGCTTAAAGCAGTTCTATAAACGCTTCTAGACGCGTGCGAATTTGCCCGACGTCCTGTTTGGAGTAGTCGGTCTCCAAGCTCATATAGTTTGCTCCCGCTTCGCGGCTTGCCTCCTTGATTTTATTTGTTTCGATCGCGCGTAGGTGTGGCAGTCCACGCCGACGCCGACGCCGTGGGCTTGATACTCGCGGATAAATTCCTTGATAATATCGCCTCTGGCGTCGTTTTGATACATCACCGAACATGGAATTTTAAGGTAGCGCCCGGCGATATTTGCGACCGGATCGCCTTCATGTCTTGCCCGCCCACATCGATGACGGTGCAGTCTTGCTCAAACAGAAAGTGCGCCCCAAGCCCGTGGCATAAAATTTCGCTCATGCTAAGCCGCGCGTACTCTACGCTAACGCGTCCGTAGTCCGTAGCCGTCACGAAGCCCTCTGCGTAGCCTTTTTGCTCTAAGGCTTGCTTGATCTGGCGCGCGACCTTGACTGCGCTAAAGCCGCTTGGCAGCAAAAATAGCTCGCAAAATTCGCCGCGTTCGTCCACAACGGCGAACTTTGACTACGCCCCGCCGATGTTGGTACTGATAAAATTCATACTCTAATCCGTAGAAAATTTTCCGACACGCGGAATTTCGTTAAACTCAAGCGCAAATTTGTGCTCGGGTTTGGGTAAATTTGCAAAAACCGTAATGAAGATAAATTTTATGCAAACGTAAATCGCGACCGCGATCTGCTTTGGTTGAAATTATAGCCAAAATCGGGCGTAAAAAGCGAGGGAAAGTTAAAAAATATTTTTTTGCGCGTTAAATTTGAGATTTTTGACGGGGCGAGCGAGGGTAAAATTTGACAATGGAAATTAACGTACGGCGTTAAATTTGAAGATGGGTTTTGAGCTAAGCCGCAAGCAAATTTGATGGTCGTGAGTGGCGAGAGCAGGCTGTCAAATTTGGCTGGCGTAGCATGTAAGTTTAGCCCGATCAAAAACGGGCTAAAACGCTAAAACCCTACCGACTAAAAAGAGCCAACCTACCGATAAACCTCGCCGTCGATGATCGCCATAGCTTTGTTGTCTTTACTGCGCGGCTGAGTGTAGAAAAAGCTGTGGCGAACGACCGTACCGTCGTCGTATTTTAGCGTTAGCTCGCCTTGATCGAGCGTGTATGAGCCCTCGTCGCTACGTGATTTCGAGCTGCCCCCGCCTATGCCCCCGCCGGCGGTACCCGAGGTTACCGTAGCATACGACGATCCGCCCGAGCTAAAGCGCCCTTTGCCGTCAAAGCAGTAGTATCCGCTCACGCCTACGCTCACCGTATCGCTGCCGCCCGACCAGCCGTGCAGGGACGACGAGCTGTCCTTGCGAAACGAGAAGCACTCTTTTGGCATTTGGCTTGAAATTTGCGCCTGAAACATATAATACCCCGTGCCGATTGAGTTCCACAAAAAGGTGCAGTCGTCGTTCTCGCAGTAGTAGCTCGTATCGTAGTCGTCGTTGCTAGTTATCGTTAGGATGCCGTCTTTGACCTTATACGTGCCGTCGATGCGCGTGCGCCAGTCGGACTTTTCTAGGCGGCTCGCGTATGTGCCGTCGTCGCGTAGATAAAAGGAATAATCTTCGCTCGTGTTTAAAAGCATGTTAAATTTCGTACCGCCAAATACCCCCGAGCCTTTTTTGCTCGCCCCGGCGCTACTATGTTTGACGCTAGAGTCCTTTGCGAGTTTTACGGACTCGGCCGAATTTGAGCTTGATTTGCTTACTTTTGCTTGCGCGCTACTTGCGCTTTTTTTAAAGACGAACAAGACCTCTTGCCCGTCCGCGACTTGTTTGTATTCGAGCATGCCGTCCTTTAGCCAAAACTCGCCCAGCCCTTTAGCGCTAAGCGCGTATTTGCCGCCGCCTAAACTTTCGTAGCCGCTTTTGCCAGCACTATTGTTGCACGAACCGTCCGGGTTTACGCCCACGATGCCTACCGTTGCTTCATTGCCGCTGATCTCAAAAAACGAGTCGCCAAAGCACTTTTGTCCCGCGACTTTAAAGCTCTGCCCTTGCGCCTTTAGCGAGACTAGCTCCCATTTGCCCTCGATCTCGCTTAAATTTGACCCGCCGATGCTTGCTTGGTTTACGGCGCCGTTTACGATGCCAGCTAAATTTACCTCGTCTTTTTTAAAGGTAAATACGATTTCGCCGCCGCCTGTGCCTTGTTTGTATTCGAGCGAGTCGTTATTTAGTCGTAGCTCGCCGCCGCCAAGCGAGTATCTGCCGCCGCCTAGGCTTTTTAGAGCGAAGTTTTGTTCGGCTTTTTCGCATGAGCTGCCGCCCGCGCTGCTTAGACTTAGGCGCGCGCTATCGCCGCTAGCCTCAATAAAAGAGTCTTCAAGGCACTTTTGTCCGGCCGTTTTAAACGTCTGTCCCTGCGCCGTAACCGAGACGATACTCCACCTGCCGTCCAGCTCGCTAGCGCTTAAATTTAACCAGAGGCAAAGTACCGCGAGGATTGCAAAAAATTTAAATTTAGCCATATTTTTCCTTTCATAAATTTAGGCTTGGTTTGCGCGAACCCGTCCGCAAATTTACCGAATGCGGCGAATTTGCTCGGGTTTTGTTATTCGTCCAAAAAATATATCACGCCGTCGACGACCGCTCCGCCCGCCTTACCTTCGCTAGTAGGCGGAATGTAAAAAAAGCTATGTCGCTGCGTCCGCCCGTCGTCGTATCTGAGCGTGAGCTCGCCCGCATCTAGCGTATATGAGCCCGCGCTACTGCTAGATCTTGTTCCTCCGCCGCCCACATTACTCATGGCGGCGGAGGAGTAGGACAAACTGCCGTCCTTAAATCGTCCTTTGCCGTCGAAGTCATAATACCCGCTCACGCCTCCGCCAACAACGTCCAAATCGCCCGAGGCGTTGTAAACGGACATGGAGCCAACGGAGGTAAACGAGTAGCTGCCCTTTGGCACCTCATTTAAGATTTGAGCGTTAAAGAGATGGTATCCGCCGTCGCTCCACAAAAACGTGCAATCTGCATCCTCGCAGCTATATGTGCTTTGCTTGCCGTCGTTGCTTGTTTGCGTGATCTTTTTGCCGTCTTTTTTATACGTGCCGTCGATGCGCGTGCGCCAGTCGGGCTTACCAAGGTCGTCGCAATACGTGCCGTCGTCGCGCAGATAAAAGGATATGTCAGTATTGGTGTTTATGAAGAACCACTTGCCCGCAAACACGCCCGTGCCTTTTTTGGTGGCTTTTGTGTCGCTATGCTTGACGCTAGGGTCTTTTTTGGGCTCTGAATTTGAGCTTGATTTGGCTTGCGCCTGATTTGAGCTAGCCTGCGCCGCGCGGCCTTTTTTAAAGGTAAACACGATGCCGCCCGCGCTTTGTTCGTATTCGAGCGAGCCGTTTTTTAGCCTAAATTCGCCCGCATCGTTATCTAGCGCGTACCTACCTGCGCCAAGGCTTTTGTAGCCGCTTTCTCCTGCGCCTGTTTTGCACGTGCCGTCCGGATTTGCCGCTACGATACTGACTATGGCTTTGCCGTCTGCTATCTGGAAAAACGAATCTTCAAAGCACTTTTGGCCAGCCGTTTTAAACGTCTGCCCTTGTGCCGCGACCGAGTCGATCTCCCATCTGCCCTCTAGCTCGTCTGTGCTCAAATTTGAGCCGGTTGCCGTTGTCACGGCTTTGTTTGCGGCCGCGTCTTTTTTGAAAGAAAAGACGATAAAATTGCCGCCGTCTAAGGACTGCTTCATCTTTAGCGTGTCTTTTTCTAGCCAAAACTCGCCGATAGGACCCAGCGCGTATTTGCCAGCACCCATGCTTTTAAAGGCGTAGCTTGCCGCGCCGCTTTTGCACGCGCCGTCCTCGCCTACGGAGCTAAGGCCTAGCTTTGCCTCGCGGCCGCTAACCTCGAAAAACGAATCTTCAAAGCACTTTTGCCCCGCCGTTTGCACCTCCTGCCCGTCTATATTTGCCGAGACGATGCTCCACCTGCCCTCCAGCTCGCCGGCGATTAAATTTAATCCGAGGCAAAGCACCGCGATGGTCGCAAAAAGCTTGACTGTAAATTTGAGACCGTTCATATTTACCCTTTTTTTGAAATTTGCAAATCAAAATTGATAGCCGATTTTAACATCGGGAAATAAATTTAAAGACGACCTAAATCAAGAAAAATTATGAAAAAACTAAAGCAAGCTGAGCTCTAACTTAAAAATGCGTCTATAAATCACGCTACTTAGCTCACCGCCGCTAAGAAAATCCAAATGATCTTGCCGTATTGCTTCGTCATAGCGTAAAAAGCAGGATCGGTACACGTTATTAAAAATGCTGTAAAATGTATATTTATAGTTTCTGTTGCGCTCAAAACGTATCCAAATTTAAACTATATGCACATGAAGTTGATATTTGTTTGCGGTCAAATTTGAGCCTAGATAAGGCGTTGCGAGTGCTGAATAAATTTTACGACGGCTTCTAAATCGACAGATAAATTTTAGAAATTAAGGAGTAAATTTAAAGAGAAATTTGAGCCCGGAGTCGGGCTCAAATTTTAGTGTAGGTCAGACCAGACTTTGCGTTTCCAAAGCCATCCAAATATTCCGAAAATCAAGAAGTAGATCATCGCGTTTATGCCTAGGCTTTCGCGCTCGGCTTTTTTAGCGTCGCCCGCTTTTGCCATATAGGCTACGACTTTGTCCTCGCTGGCTTTATTTAGACCCACGCGAGGCATCGCAGTGCCTGGCAGCATCTTTTGCGTATCGTTTATAAATTTATGCAGATATTCATCGCCCTTTGAGCGAATCATCATCGATAAATCAGGTGGGTTTGAGCCCATATATGCGGCTAAATTTACGCGGTTGGTTAGCGTGTATTTATTTTCGTACTTCATGTCGTGGCATCTTTGGCACGCGTCGCGAAATACCTGTTTGTCGCTAACTTCTTTAGGCGCGATAGACTTTAGATAAGCGACTATATCGGCGATCTCGGCATTTGGATCTTCTCCGCCTGCTCCGAAAAAGGCCGGCATAGGATAAGGCTTTTCGTCGTTAAATTTGTGCGTTAGCTTTAGCGCTTTAGTCGGGTCTTTTATAAGGGCTGCCAAGAAATGCTCGTCGTATATCGCTCCCGCGCTGCTAAGATCAGGTGGCACTACGCCGTACGCTTCGCTAAGTTCAGCAGCGCTCATAGCTGTAGGCATACCCGCAGCCTCGACTCCGTGACAGCCGGCACAGCCCGCGTTTGCAAAGGTTTCTGCGCCTTTAGTCGCGTCGCCTTTGGCTAAATTTATAGCCTTTATATCGTTCCAAAACGCAGTGTAGTCTTCGAAAGATTTTTGTGCCTCTTCGAGATCTTTTTGTGCTCCGGCGACTTTTTTCTCGTCATTCAGAGCTTTTGTCGCATCAAGGGCTTTTTGTCTAGCTTCTACCACGGATTTGGCTTGATTTATATCCTCGGCGCCAAAGTCGTAATCGGCTGCGCCGACGTGCGGATGCATGACGTTATGCGCGTAAGGCTCGATACCCCAGTATGTTACGCCGGTTAAAATAACTACGATTATGAAAATTTTTAACTCTCTCATTTTACCGCTCCTTTGTTCTCAAGAGTCGTTATGATAGGTAAAACGACAAAAAGCAGAACGAAAAACGTAATGGTCGAGTAAAATCCTATCCATGAGTTTGAAATACCAAGCGTCACGCCGTCGGCAGGTAGCTTACCGAAGATCGTAAGCACGATCATATCGACCACTAGCAGCCAGAACCATACGAAAAAGCCCTTTCTCTCGTGAGCCGGAGCCACGACGTCGCTTCTGTCGTAAAGAGGCATGAAAAATAGCGCCACGCCCGCGATCGCAAATGCGATAAGGCCGATATTGTAGGCTTTAAATCCGAAAATATCGAAGAAAAATCCGCGCAAAATCTCGTACTGCCACAAGAAGTACCACTCGGGATAGATGTGCGGAGGCGTTTTTAGCGGGTTGCCCGGCTCGAAATTTATCGGATCCATCGCAAAGTCGAAGTGAAAGCACACGAGATAGAAAAAGAAAATCATGAAAAAGCCGATATACATGAAGTCTTTTGCCAAAAAGCCCGGCCAAAACGGAATTACTTTTGCGTTTTTCGTATCGCCGCTTAGGTATTTTTCGGCTTCTACTTCAAAGTCTATCTCCTCGCCCGTTTCGTTATTTACGTGCGGAACGCGAAGCGTATAAAAGTGTATAGCGACGACTGCGATCAGCACGATCGGTAGCAAGCAGACGTGAAGCATAAAAAATCTCGTCAAAGTCGGATCGCTAACGGCGTAGTCGCCTCTGATCCACTCGACTACCGCATCGCCGATAACCGGGATGCCGCCGAATAAATTCGTAATAACCATCGCCGCCCAGTAGCTCATCTGCCCCCAAGGTAGCATATATCCGCTAAACGCCTCGGCAGAAAACAGGATGAAGAGCAACATACCGCTCACCCAAATCATCTCGCGACCTTTTTTGTAAGAGCCGTAGTAAATCGCCGTAAAGGTGTGTATGTAGATGATTAAAAATACGACCGAAGCCGCAACCGCATGTATATGACGCCATAGCCAGCCGTACTCGACCTCTTTCATTATAGTAAAATTTACGCTGTCAAAGGCTAAATTTATATCCGGTTTGTAGTACATAACTAGCATAAATCCGGTAAAAATAAGCAAAGCAAAAAGCGTCGTGAGTATAACGCCCATCGCCCAGAGGAAATTTATATTTTTCGGTATCCAGTATTCGCTGACGAGGACTTTCATTAGCTTGTTTAAGGCGATCCTTTGATCCAGCCAGTCTAAAACGCCCGTTGATTTTCTGATGTGCATTCTCCCCTCCTTACGCTTGAGCCGTTAGTTTTTCGTATTCGGGGCTGGTTTCGCCCAAAACGAGTTTCGTACCGTCTATCTTAAACGGCGGTATGTCTAGCGGGCGCGGAGGAGGGCCGAAGGTATTTACGCCGTCTGCGTTAAATTCGCCTCCGTGACAGGCACAAACGAAAAGTTGCTTGCCCGGTTTCCACTCCGGGATACAGCCAAGATGCGTGCAAAGCCCGATCGCCACCATATATCTAGCGCCGTCTACCACGATGTCGCGCTTGTCGTTAGGCGCCATCGAAGCGTCTTTTTTTAGGATAAATATCGGCTTTTTGCGCCACTCTATTTGGCGCATCTCGCCCTCTTTCATTGGGCTAAGATCTACAGTCGTAAATCCAGCCGCCTTTACGCTAGGAAGCGGGTCCCAGGTCTTTTTAACGGCTACGAGAGTCGCTGCGCCGCCGACTGCGGCTACCGCGCCAAACGCTAGACCGATAAAATCTCGTCTTTCTTGTTTTACGGACATTACTTTCCTTTCAACGGTTTTTGAAGAATAATCGAGATTATACTCTTATGAAAATTAAACTTTTATTTTTCTAGCAAATAGTTTAAATGTTTAAATTATTTTTAAATCATTATTTACTATTTCGTTTTTTAAGGCTTTAGGGAGTAAAATTTGAGTGTAAATTTGGCTCTGCGGTTTAAATTTGACGGCTTATAAACAGGCGTAAATTTAAATTCGGTTTTGTTGTGCTGGTTTTACCCGCACCGCAAAAATTTGACGCCGAGCAGCTTTAAATTTACGCCGTCAAATTTGATATTTTTGGCGAGCAATGTTTGGTGAAATTTGATTTAAAAGGAGAATATATGCGTATCGCTTCGATCGATCACATCGTTTTAACGGTTGCTGATTTGCAACGGACGCTTGATTTTTACGTGCGCGTGCTGGGTATGCGCGAGGTTGATTTCGCAAACGGACGCAAAGCTCTGGCTTTTGGCTCGCAAAAGATAAATTTGCACGTAAAAGGTGAGGAGATTTTGCCAAACGCCATGAACGCAAACGTCGGAGCGGCTGATATTTGCCTACTTACGGATACGCCGCTTGAGTCGGTTTTAGAGGAGCTAGAGGCTGCGGGTATCGCCGTAGAGCAGAGGGTTGTGCCGCGAACCGGCGCGCTTGGGGCGATAAGCTCAATCTACGTGCGTGACCCGGACGGAAATTTGATAGAGATTAGCAGATACGATTAAATTTGACGGGTTGTACGGTCGAAGTTCGGTTTAGGATGCATATTTTAAACTGCAATCTAGGCAAAGGGCCAACTGTTGTACAGCTAATATACATAATTTAGACTAGTAAATTTTTATAAGCTCATTGTTGTCGGAGTCATTTTCTAGATCAAAGTATAAAATTTCAAGTTGCATTTCGCAGTCGTATCTGAATTTCATAGACTCTTGCCCTACGCCGTCCATTTTTGGGTAAATGAGATAGAGCTTGCCACACTCGTATTTTTTGCCGTAAGCATAGAGCTGATATAGGTCGGCTTGTGAAATATCATCTCTTGACTTTACAATCTTCCATTTTGTGTCGGCTATAAATTTGTCTTCTAAAAATATATCAGGTCTTAGTTTGAAGCTTTTTGGATCTTCAATGAGGTGTTTTTCTGGGTGTTGTAATATTGTGCTTGGAAAGCTTTTCTTTATAAAATCTCCAACATAGCTTTCAAAAAGCGCATTCATATCAAATAGCAAGGCAAAGGCTAGATCATCGCCCTTGTGTGGGGTAAAAGAGTTTCCCAAAAGAAAGATCTTACACCATAAAAGTGTTTGCTCGTAGTACTTTACTTGGCGGTTTATGACGAGCTTTACAAAGAAATTTTTATAATCCTCACACATCGAAACCTCATCAAATATAAACAAAAGCTCGCGTATTTTTTGCTGATTTTTACTAGAATTTGACTTTTTGTATAGAAATTTAAGAGTTGTTTTTATGATCTGGTTTATTTTTATGTCGCTTAAAAATTCGCTGTATCCTACGTAAAATCGCTCTTTATGGATACTGTTTCTTTTGATCTGCTCGTTTATATTTAGCTTCCCTTTTAGAAACTTTAGGTTCTCCTCTAGCGCCACATAGTCGCTTTTTATCCCCTTTTTTACAAGAGCTTCAAGCTCGCATAAAAACATAGAGATGAAAATTTCCAAAAGCGGTAAATTTTGAGTTTTTAGATTAGCTAAATTTGAGCTTTTAAATGGAAAATTTTTAAGTGTTTTTAGCATTTTTATAAAAACCGCTCTTGATCTATTATCGGACTTGGTTTTGTCTGCTATTTTAGGCAAAATTTCTATTGTTAAGCCACTTTTTGTTTGCAAAACTCCGACATAGTTTCTCGCCTGTATAAATTTCCCGCCGCTTCCGCTTGCTATCCTTAAAAACGGTGCATTTTCATCGCTATTTTTAAGGATAAAATTTTCTATATCGAAAAAGTCTTTTTTACTTATATCATGCTGATATATTCGCTCAAACTCAGTTAGCGTTATCTGGGTTTGCTTCATCTGTACTTTCTTGGCTATTTGATGAGTTGTAAATTTTTAGATAGTTTTGCTTGTCGTAAAAAGCCTCTTTATCTATCTCGTATAAGATTTTATCGTTTATATAGTCGGTACCGCTTTTAAATAAATCACTTGACGGCTTCTTTTCTTTGATAAATTGACTATCGCCCAAAACAAGCCTTATTTTCTCCCAGTCATCATAAAAATACTCTTGTAGTAGCGGTAAAATTTTGTTTTTAAAGATCAAGGCTAGCTCCGATATATCCGCACCATCTTTTAGTGACATAAAATAAGCATGCCCTATCGTATGATCTCTGTCGTAAAGATACTCTATACGCTCATTTATCGTTTTTAGCATTTCACCTATATTTATGCCTTCTATATTTATTTTGTTTAGTTTGTCATATTCTGGCATCATCTCCACAAACTCAAACCTTCTTCTAAGTGCAGTATCCATAAGAGCTATGCTGCGATCTGCTGTATTCATCGTGCCTATTATATATAAATTTGACGGCACTCCAAATTTTTCTTTTGAGTATGGTAGCTCCACTATTATTTCGTCATCTGCACCGAGTCTTTTTGATGGCTCTATTAACGTTATAAGCTCGCCAAAAATTTTAGATATATTTCCGCGATTGATCTCGTCGATGATTAATACCCGCTTTTCTGATTTTCTATTTGATTTTTCCATATAGTATTCAACCAAGTACGTGAACAAATTTGTATAGCCGTTTACTATGTATTTTTCAAGTATTTCTGGATTTTTGTCTGCCGCGCTCTTATTTTTAATATCTTCTATTGTGATAGATCTGTTTTTTAATAATCTCACTAATTCTTCTATAAGATAAATCGGAATAGGGATTTCTCCTGGGATATTTTTCTTCTTTAGTTTTATAAGTTCAGTCCCGGCATAAGAGATTGTATAGCCTTCTATTGTATCTCCTATATTAAAAATAGTATTTTTACAAATATCCTTAAAGATACCATTTGTTATTTTGTATTCCAATCCTTTATCTTGACTTTCTTTGTCAAAAACAGGTTTTATTCCCTCCACAAATTCCTCATATCCATAACTTTGATGAAATGTTACAAATTTTATTTGTCCGCTTTGCGCATATTCATCAAATTGTTTTTTTAAAACCTTCCTCTTTTCTTCGTCGTTGATTTCTTCTTTACCAACTTTTTTCCCTCTTATTATTTCGATAGCTTTTGCTATTGTATTATATGTTTTTCCTGTACCTGGAGGGCCGTATAAAATTTGATTAAGTGGATAAGTTAATTTCTTGTCATTGTCGGTCATTTCATATCCTTTGTTATCACTGTTGTTTTGTTGATTGTTTTCTGTATTTTTATAAAATTTCTCATATGTTAGACGATATACATTTGTTAGTGCATTAAGTAAGCTTGTGTAGTCAAGAGTTGTAAATGTGTTTACATTTTCTATGGCAAAAAATATATACTTTTCCCAAGCAAGTTTATCAAGCTTGAAACCAGATATATGTATCTTTTTGCATTCCGACTCCAAGAAGTTATATATTTCATCTTTTAGTTTTTCTTCTGTATCGCTTAGTTTTGTATCGATTAGCCCTATGGATACATAAAAATTACTTGGTTCTGCTAAAACGGCGAAATAAATAACTAAGTGTGAATCATTATCAAAAGGTATATATCTATTCCATATATCTCGCAATAGTTTTACCATCTGCTTTTAGCCAATTTCCATTACGCTCACTTCTAAAATTTTTAAAAATACTATCTGTAAATTTGATCAAATTTTCACGAAAATTACTTAGCTTATTAAGTGTTATTTCTTCGTCTTTACTGTATTTTGTATTTTGAGCGTATCTGTTTGCAAAATACCTAAATCCATCTAAAATTTTATTTTTCAAATCATCATCTATCATATAATCTCCATATTTAAGTATATTCTGTCTTTGGCTGCCTTATGTATGGTAAAAAATAATAGCTATAAAAGTCTATATAATTTATGATTTCATTTTTTACTTTGACGCATTCATCTTTATATAAATATGTAAGATGTCTATCGCAGCTGGCGTCACGCCGCTGATCTCGCTAGCCGCAAAGAGCGTCGGCGGAGCGAATCTCTCGAGCTTTTCGACCACTTCGTTGCTAAGTCCGCTGATACCGCGGAAGTTAAAGCCCTCTGGGATTTTCACGCTCATCATATCTTTCATGCGGTCGATCTGCTTTTTTTGCTCGGCGATGTAGTGCTGGTATTTGGCTTCGGTTAAAATTTGCTCCAAGCTCGCCTCGTCAAGCGCTTCGAAAAACGGATCCAGCTTGCGCAGTTTTTCGCCCGTGAAGCTCTTTCTGGCGACGATTTTTTGCAGGGTCAAATTTTGGCTGATTATCTCCTCGTCCAGGCTAGCTAAAAGCTCTAAATTTCGCTTCGTCGGCGTGATCTCGGTGCCGTTTAGCAGCTCTAGCCCGCGAGTCAAATTTGACCTTATAGCTTCGATCTTTTCAAAGGTCGCTTCGTCTAGCAAGCCAAGCTCGCGGCCGTATCCGCCTAGGCGCAGCACGGCGTTATCCTCGCGCAGCAGCAGCCTATACTCGGCGCGGGAGGTAAACATACGGTATGGCTCCTTTGTGCCTTTGGTCACTAGATCGTCGATGAGAACGCCGATGTAAGCCTCGTCGCGGCGTAGTACGAACGGCTCTTTGCCGTCAAGCGCAAGCGCTGCGTTTATGCCCGCCATCAGCCCCTGCGCACCCGCCTCCTCGTAGCCCGTGGTGCCGTTGATCTGGCCCGCAAGATATAGTCCGCGCGCCTTTTTGGTCTCTAGCGTGTGTTTTAGCTCGGTTGGCTGGACGTAGTCGTACTCGATCGCGTAGCCGTGGCGCACGATACGAGCGTTTTCAAAGCCCTTGACCGAGCGTAGCATCGCGACCTGCACTTCATACGGCAAGCTCGTAGAAAAGCCGTTGATATAGTACTCCGTGGCCTCTAGCGTCTGCGGCTCGACGAAAAGATGATGTCTGTCGCGGTCGCCGAATCTATTTATCTTATCCTCGATACTCGGGCAGTAGCGCGGGCCCACGCCCTCTATCTGACCCGTAAATAGCGGTGCTTTGTCGAAATTTGAGCGGATGATGTCGTGCGTGGTAACGTTGGTGTAGGCGATGTAGCAGGGCAGCTGCGTAGGCGCAAAGTCTCTCGTGCGGAAGCTAAACGGGCTTGGATCCTCGTCGCCGCCTTGGATCTCAAGCACGCTAAAGTCGATGCTTTTAGCGTCCACGCGCGGGCAGGTACCGGTCTTTAGCCGTCCGACTTCTAGGCCTAGTTCGCGCAGGCTATCGCTTAGATTTTTGGCGCTTAGCTCGCCCACGCGGCCGGCTTCTAGTTTGTTAAATCCGACGTGAATTAGCCCGTTTAAAAACGTGCCCGTCGTGATGATGAGTTTGCCGGTTTTATACTCGTTGCCTAGGTGGGTTTTTACGCCCGTGATCTCGCCGTTTTGGCTTAAAATTTGAGTCGCGATCTCTTGGCTGATTTCGAGATTTGGCGTATTTAGCAGCAAATTTCGCATATATACGCGGTAGCGGTCCATGTCGATCTGAGCGCGGCTGCCTCGCACGGCCGGGCCCTTACTCTCGTTTAGCACGCGAAACTGTATACCCACGGCATCGGTCGTTAGCCCCATTTGCCCGCCTAGAGCGTCGATCTCTTTTACGAGGTGGCCTTTTGCTAGACCGCCGATAGCGGGGTTGCAGCTAGCCGCGCCGATTTGCTCGGCCAGGATTGTGATTAGCAGCGTTTTTTTGCCCATTCTTGCGGCGGCAAGGCTGGCTTCGATGCCTGCGTGGCCGCCTCCGACGACGATAATATCATAGTTCATATTCAAATTTTCCTTGTCCTTAAAATTCGCGATTTTATCAAAAAACAGATAAAATATACAAAAATTTAAGGAAAGACGGCTGAGAAATTTACCTTAAATTTGACTCTCTTTGCCGTAGCCTCAGCGAGCTGCGGTTGCTCAAAATTTACCTTCCGCCCCTCTTTTAAATTCAAATTTAATCCTCCAAATTATAAAATTCTCCAAATTTAATCCATCGGAAAAATCATTAAAAAGCTTATTTTTTGCATCGTTTTGGTTTTGGCGTTTATCGGTGCTTTTGAATTGGCTAGGGCTAAGGAAGCTAAATTTGAACCTATAAATTCACCGCAAGACTTGCTGGAGTTTATCAAAAACGGGCAGGAAAAGGGCTATTCCCCGCAAAAAAAATCGTGCAGTTTTTGGGCGAGCCTAGGATCATGCAGACCTTTTATAGACTGCAAGACGTGGATTTTGATCTTACTGAGGTTGCGACCTGACAAAAATGGGCGAGATTACGGCCGCGGAGCCAAGATATTTATAGTCGCGCAGGACAAAAACGAGACCATAAAACCGATCTCCGAAAATGCGGCGTTTATCCTAGGGGGCGGCAACGATGAGGTTAAATTTTTGCCCGCGGATTTAAATGTTTATTATCTAGGCAGCGGAGACGACAGGGCCGAAAAAAGCATGGGTCGGACATTTTTATATTTGAAACGGGCTGGGGACGCGACGAGATCTTGCTATCTCCCGACGAGCTGCACACCGTCATCGATACGGGCAAGATCGTGGACTACGACGGTAGCTATCCTTATAGATTTAGATCGTTTTTCGTGTTTGGCAAGGACATAAAGAGCGAGGATATGCGCTGGCGGAGAGAAGTTCGCCTGCTCAAATTTGGGCGTGATGCACCTCGAGCGCGCGGGCATCGCCGAGGACGTGCAAAAGGGGCTAAATTTCTTACAAAAAGCCTGTGATAGCGGGGCCTTCGGCGGTTGCGTAAATCTAGCCGAGAACTACGAGTAGGCGGGCGAGCTAGCCACTGCGGCGAAATACTACGCCAAGACCTGCAAGATCGGCAAAGACGACTTTGATACGCAAAATATCGAATACAATAACAAGGCCTGAAAAAAGGCATGCGAGAAGCAAAATTTGAAGTGAAATTCGGCTGTTTTTACGGCGCGAGCTTTTTAGATTTGTTTTTTTTGAGGATTTTGGGCGGAGTCGGCCTTGCGCAGCGATAAATTTAAGTAGATGCGGAAAAGGAGCTTTATTTTGCGCAAATTTATCAGCTTTGCTTGCGGTTTTGGCATTAATAACACGGCGAGTTTTTGATTTAAATTCAAAGCTTAAGTAGGGCCGGCAAATTTACGAGAAAATGCGGCATTTTAGATTAAATTTAGTATTGACAAGAGGTTAATTTGCTGGGTTCAAATTTGCTTGTGAGGCTTGTAGTTTGGGCTCAAATTTTACTTTATGCGACTCTGATTTTTTTTGCGCTCGGGCATAAATTTAGCCCGCATAACGGCGATCTTTACGGCGATAAATTTTGCAGCTAAATTTGAGCGACTTTTGGAGTGCATTGTTTGGATTAAATTTAGCCGCTCTACGTATGGCCGACCTATAAGGATGTCGCGGAGCAAAGTAAAATTTAGCTTCCGTACAGCACGCGTTTTAAAAATAAACTTTATCTATCTCATCGATATTTACGCCGTGTTTGGATAAAAAGTATCCTTTTACTTCCCTATACGTCTCTTTATCGACTATCGTGATCGTAAAATAATTACTGTGCGGCACACCCCAAAAACTGCCGGGTTTATTGTGCGGCTCGTCTATGCAAATAACCAAAAAAGGTGAAAATTTAGCATTCCTTCCGCCTAAGATAAGGCAGAATAAAAACTTGGTCAAGAAATTTCCGATAAGACCAAACACCGCAATACAAAGAGCAATATGTGTAACATACGAAGATAACGTCATAATGTAAATAAAGTAAAAAGCTGGGGGAGTTATGGCAAGCAAATATATCCAACTCCTAGGCCTATTACTGCCGGAAAAAAATGGTTTATAAATAAACTTCCTTAAGTCGTCGCGTTTTGATACGAATACTCTTTTGCCTTTTTCGTAAAATTCTATACTGCTATTTTTTATCTTTAAAACGGGTTGCTCTTTTTTATAGCCGATAAATTCCAATAACACAAAAAATAGTATCAATAAAAGCATAAGTGCGCATGAGCCAAGAGTATCGCCTATACTGTCATCATAGTCGTAATTGCTATTTAAAATAAGTGCGCCATATAGCCCGATTATAAGCGGCACAATCACTAATAAAACCTGATACGCTTCCTCGTAGTTTTTGATAACTATCGGCTCTTTGTCGTAGTCTCTCACAAATTTGCCCGAGCCTGAATTTGCCAAATTTGAGTTTTGAAAGTCGCTGTTTAAATTTGAGGTTTGTTTATTTGCCGTATTCAAATTTTACTCCCGTTACCCGCTAAATTTACCCGAATTTTAGCAAAATTTTGAGTTCAATTACGAGAGCGCGCCAAATGTACAAACTTAACTCCGTGCGCGAAATAAAAATAAACTCAAATCTCCCTCGCGATTTTGTTCATCTTGGCAAAGATTTCCGCTCGCTCGCCCTCTTTTAGGTTGCCCATTTCTATCTTCGTCATCATCTGCATAAAATCAAATTTCTTAAACATTTTTGCGGCTTCTTTGGCTTCGCGTTCTAGTTTAGCATAGTTTTGCGCTTCGTTTTCGTCGCGGGCTAAATTTCGCAAAAGCGAGCTGTCCTCGCCGCCGTGAAATTTATCCACGTCGCTTTTGCCTGCCACGTCGCTTAAATTTGCATTTTCGTTAAATTTATCTAGCATCTGGGCAAAGTCCGTCAAATTTGTCGCCGCAAGCGTAGAGCCTCCTAAAAATTTATCGCCTTTTTGACCTTGAGCTACGCGGTTTGCTAGGGTCTTTAAAATCTCGTTTGAGGCACCGTTTTTGATCTGCATTTTTATCCTTTTTATATTACTAACGGCGAGTTCTAGCAAAAAGTATTCCGTCAAATTTTAAAGGCTGCGATTAAATTTTGGCTTAAGCTTTATGAGGCATTATAGGACTAAAATACTCTTTTTAGTGCATTAGATAGCCTATACGTAATATTTTTATATTCGTATAAGTTTAAAAAAGTCCCTATTTTACAGTAAATTTAAAAATAAACTTAAAAATAAATAACTTATAAAAATTAATCTAAAAAATACAAAATTCGTCAGCCAAATGACGGAAATAAATTTCTAAAAGTAATACAATTAGCTCAAGATTTAAGAGAAATCAAGAATCGTAAAACAAGTAGAAGGGAGAATTTATGAAACGACATAAATTTGTGATCGCCGATTACAAACGTTGTATCGGTTGCGCTACTTGCATGGCGGCATGTTTCCGTAGCGCCTATGAGCGCGGCAAGCTCTCAAAGGCTAGGCTAACAGTGCTCCGTCAAGCAAAGGGCGTCATGCCGACGCAGTGTCGTCAGTGCGATGACGGTCCTTGCGCGAACGTGTGCCCTACCGGGGCGCTAAGGTTTGACGACAACTATATCGAGCTTCACGAAGAGATTTGTATAGGCTGCAAACTCTGCACTATCGCTTGCCCTTACGGCGCGATAAGCTCGAGCGCCGAGCTCATGCCGTCGGTTAACTACGCGGTAGAGCCCAAATACTACCTCGAGATCGAAAGCCAAGCGGGCGCGAAAAACACCGCGATAAAGTGCGATATGTGCTTCGGACGCGAAAACGGCCCTGCGTGCGTCGAGGTTTGCCCGACCAGCGCTATCATCATGGTCGATCCTTTGCACAGCCATCACAAGCTTGGCAACAAGATCGAGCAAGAGGCGGCTCAGGCTTTCGTCGATAAAATTTTACGCGGAAGCGGAAATTTAAAAGAGCCTCACGTTTTAGCCGATATCGGCGCTCAGGACGTGGACGGCGAGGGCGACGTCATCGTCATCAAGGAGCTTGACAAAACTCCTAGCGAGCAGGCAAGAGAGCAAGCGGCGTCAAATTCGCGCGCTATGAACGACGAAAATAGCGGCGCAAAAGGGGGTGCGAGATGGTAGGCGTGTATCTGCTTTTCTTAGTTAGCGCCGCCGTTAGCATCCTGCTCTACGGCGCGCAAAAATCAGCCGTAAAAATCGGCTTTGGACTAAGCGCGATTAGCTGTTTTTATGCGCTTTGCTACTTTGTGGCGCATATGGGGACGATACAGGGCTTCGCTCTTGGCGGCGATTTTTTATACGCGCCAAAATTCGAGCTAACTCCGCTTGGAAATTTCTTTAGCTTCGTAGTCGTCTTTATCGGCTTTGCCAGCAGCGTCTACGGTATGAGCTATGCGGAGGAATACATCAAAAAAGCAAGCGTAGGCGTTTTTGCCTGTTTGTTTAACCTTTTCATCCTTTCGATGCTTCTAGTCATCAGCGCAAATAACGTATTTTGCTTCATCGTTTTGTGGGAGCTTATGACGCTTATCTCGTCTTTCCTCATCCTCGTAAACGACGGCAAAGGCACGCTAAAAGCGGTGATGGTATATCTAGGTATCGCTCAGGTCGGTGCGTTTTGTATCACTTGCGGACTGCTAATAATGGCTCACTACGCCGGCAGCGCCGAGTTTAGCAAATTTGCCCACCTAAATATGCCGACTGCGGCTAGCGTCGTCGTGTTTATACTATTTTTGGTCGGTTTTGGCAGCAAGGCGGGTATGTGGCCGTTTCACGTATGGCTACCGATGGCTCACCCGGCCGCTCCTTCAAACGTCTCTGCTTTAATGAGCGGCGTAATGATAAAGGTTGCGCTATTTACTCTAGTTAAATTTACGCTTTTCTTGCCTTTAAGCATTTACTTTGGCTTGACGGTTTTGATTTTGGGTGCCGCTAGCTCGCTTTTTGGCGTTCTTTACGCTCTTTGTCAGCACGACTACAAAGCGCTTCTTGCCTATCACTCAGTTGAAAATATCGGCATCATCTTGCTCGGTCTTGGTACCGGTTTGTACGGTCTAGCTGCGGGAAATAACACTCTTGCCGCGATCGGATTTTTAGCAGGATGCTACCACGTTGTTAACCACGCGATATTTAAAGGACTTTTGTTTCTTTGCGCGGGTTCGGTTTTGCACGCTACGCACACTCGCGATATGGACGTGCTAGGCGGCCTAGCTAAAAAGATGCCTTGGACGTCTGTTGGTATGTTTATCGGTATCATGGGTATCGCGGCATTGCCTCCCGTTAACGGCTTCGTATCCGAGTGGTTTACCTATCAAGGTATGCTTCAAGGCGCGCTAGAGCAGGGCATCTTTACTAGATACGCTTTTACGCTTTCAGTCGTCGCGCTAGCGCTTACGGGCGTGTTAGTCGGCATGCACCTTAAGCTTTACGCAGTAATCTTTGCGGGAACTCCAAGAGATCAGAAAATTTGGGAAAACGCAAAAGAAAGCCCGGTATTTATGGTGCTTGGCATGATAGTGCTAATGATCGGCTGTATAGGCTTTGGTATCGGAGCTAACGTAGTCGTCGGCTACATCCAAACGGCCGTAAATTCCATAGGCGGCGCAGGCGGTTACGTAGCTAGCCACGGTATAAATTTAACCTCAAATTTAGGCAGCGTGGTTTCCACTCCGCTTATAGCCATCATCTTGTGTTCTACTATGGTTTTGCCTTTTGCGATTTTGGCCGTGATGAAAGCAAACCGCGAGAAACCTCGCGAGACCGATCCTTGGGCTTGCGGATTTAAGTATAGCTCTCGTATGCAAATGACGGGCGGTCCTTTCACGGGCGATCTAAGACGCATAATGAACTGGCTATTTAAAGGCGAGAGAAAAGTCGTGACTAAAGGCTATTTTAACCCGGTCGAGTATCACAACCATCCAAAAGATATCTGGTGGGGGCTATTTTACGAGCCGGTGATTAAATTTACCGAAAAGGTCGCCGATAAAATAGGCATAATGCAAAGCGGCTACACCAACGTTTACGCGCTATATATCCTCATATATCTTTGCGCGATACTAGCGGTTAGCTACTTTTTGATATAGGGGGCGTGAGATGGAAATTTTACAGACTATACTTTTGATGATATTTCAAGTAGTCGTTATCGTCTTGGTTGCGCCCTTGTTTGACGGTATGGCTAGGAAACTAAGAGCCAAACTGCAATCAAAACAAGGTAGCGATTTTTTCCAGACGTATCGCGACATCATAAAGCTTTTTAGACGCGGTAGAACCGTGCCTGCATGCTCTCACTGGGTATTTAGGCAGGCTCCGTTTTTCTTGTTTGCTACTTCGGCGGCGATACTAGCGGCTATTCCTATTACTTATAGTAAAAGCACGATTTTTGGAGCATATTCGGACATATTCGTGATTCTTTACCTAGGCGCGCTACTTCGCTTTGTTTTCGGCGCTGCTTCTATGGATAGCGGCAACCCGTTTGCGGCTACCGGCGGCGGTAGAGAGCAGATGCTAGCCGTCTACGTAGAGCCGGTGATGATAATGTGCCTAATCGTAGTTATGCTTGCGGCCGGAACGTCAAATTTAGTAGAAATCCAATCAATGGTAAAAAGCGGCCAGATCGGATATCAGATCCCAAGCTTTGCGGTTGCTTCGATAGCGTTTTTGTGGTGCATATACGTTGAAACCGGCAGAAAGCCTTTTGACCTAGCAGAAGCCGAGCAGGAGTTGCAAGAAGGCTTGCTAGGCGAATACGCGGGCTCTGATTTAGGCCTAGTTCAAGCTTCGCTTATCTTAAAACAATTTGCGATGATCGGACTTTTCCTTTCGATTTTCGAGCCGTGGAATTTTAGTAATCCGTTTTTAGCGGTGATAATCTTCGTCTTAAAAACGGGAGTGTTTTACGTAGCGGCCGTGTTTATAGATAACTTCGGACCTAGATTCCAGATGACTTCGAGCTTACGTAAAAACGCTCTAGCTGCTCTAGCTATATCATTTGCGGCTTTGACGCTTTACGTCGTGGGGGTGTGAGATGAATATTTTAGATACTTTGGCTATCTGTATGATGGTAACGTCTTTGGCGGTTTTCGGGCTAAGAAGCCTAAAGCTATCCGTCATAGTTTATGGAGTCCAGACGCTACTATTAGTCGGGATATTTTTTACTTTGTCGTCTAAATTTAACGCCGAGCAACTATCTACGTGGGCGGTCGTGGCGTTTTTTACGAAGGTTTTATTCGTGCCTGCGATCTTGCTTTGGCTTATTAAAAATCTTGGCGTCGTGCACGAAGACGAGCCTGTAGGCGGCTTTTTCGTTAGCCCCGTTATAGCGATGGGTTTTAGTTTGGCTTTAGCGATGAGTATTAATCCGATATTTTTGGAGTTTTCGCTTATTAAAGAAAAGATAATGCTACTAGCCGCGGTTTGCGTGTTTATGATGGGGGTTTTTGGCTTTATGCTTAGAAACTCTTTTATCAAGCAAATTTTAGCCTATTGCCTTTTTGAAAACGGCATACATCTAAGCCTAGCGCTCATGGCTTACAACTCAAATGAGCTCGTCGAGCTTGGAATTTTAACCGACGCGATTTTTGCGG
Organism: uncultured Campylobacter sp.; assembly: GCA_963519915.1. Taxonomy (GTDB): domain Bacteria; phylum Campylobacterota; class Campylobacteria; order Campylobacterales; family Campylobacteraceae; genus Campylobacter_A. The sequence goes on from CAUQPE010000019.1 coordinate 20,866, forward strand.
TTATCATTATGAGCGTTCTTGCGATTAGATTTTATAAAGCATACGGCAGCCTTGATACGTCTAAGGCTACGAATTTAAGGGGATAGAGATGGATAGTTTAACTTTGATATTAATTTTACCGCTTCTTGGAGCGATACTGCTATTTTTCTCTCCGAAAAATTACGCTTTTTTGAGTTTGCTTCACGTAGCAGTTAGCGCCGTTACGTCTTTAGCCTTGCTATTTAACGTAAGCAAGGTTTTAACCGGCGGTACGTTTTACGCGCACGATAAATTTTTGTTTTTAGACAGCCTTGGCTGCGTATTTTTGATACTTATCGCGGTTACGGGACTACTAGTAAATTTATACGCGACCCACTATATGAGATGGGAGCTTGAAGAGGGACATATAAATTTAAGCGCGCTTAAGAAATACTACGCGCTTAGCCACGTGTTTATCTTTACGATGAGCTTAAGCGTTATCTGTAACAACGTCGCGTTTATGTGGGCCGCGATCGAGGCTACTACGCTTTCATCGGTGTTTCTAGTCGCGATCCTAAAAGATCAAAAATCAACCGAGAGCGGCTATAAATACATAGTCCTTTGCTCTATCGGCCTAGCGTTCGCGCTTTATGCGACCGTGCTTCTTTACTCTGCGACCTTTGCGGAGATAAAAGACGGCGAGGCTGCGATGCTATGGACCGGCATAATGGCAAACGCTAAAAATTTAAGCCCCGACGTAGCTAAGCTAATCTTCGTCTTTGCGCTTATCGGATTTGGCACGAAAGCCGGCCTTGCTCCTACGCACACCTGGCTTCCCGACGTTCACGCCCAAGGCCCGGCGCCGATTTCGGCTCTGCTTTCTGGCGTTTTGCTAAAGTGCGCGATGTTAGCTTTATTTAGATACTACGCTATCGCGGCTCAAGCTACGGGTATGGAGTTCGTCCAAAGCGTGATGATAGTTTCCGGTCTTATTACGCTATTTGTGGGCGGAATTTTCTTAATCAGGCAACACGACGTAAAAAGGATGTTTGCCTACCACTCTATCGTGCATATGGGCGTTATAGCCTTTGCTCTTGGCGTGGGCGGACCTTTCGGGCTATTTGCGGCGATTTTCCACTGCCTAGCTCACAGCTTTACCAAGGCTCTCGCGTTTTGCTCAACGGGCAATATCGCTAGAATTTACGGACACAAAGATATGAGTAAAATGGGCGGTATGATAAAGATAGCTCCCGTAACTACGATGATGTTTGGCGCAGCGGTTTGCTCGCTGGTAGGCGTGCCTGCGTTTGCGATATTCGTTAGCGAATTTAACGTCTTCGTCGGTGCCGTAAATAGCGGTCAATACTTTAGCGTCGCTTTATTTGCGATAGCTCTTGCCATCATCTTTATCGCGGACTTCTCGCACTTTAACTTAGCAAGCTTCGGCGAACCTAAAGGTGCGGTCGTTCACAATAAAGAGATGAGTATATTAGAAAATTTACCGCTTATCCTGCTTTGCGCTTTGATTATAATCTTTGGCGTTTGGCACGTGGATAACTTTTATACGCTGGTTGAAAACGGCGTTAAGATAATAACTGGAGAACTATTATGAGAGGCGATAAATTCGTTGAAATTTTAAAAACAAAGGTAAAGGTTCTAGAAGTAACCCGCCAAGCCGACGATCAAATCACCGTCCTAGTGGACAGAAACGACCTTCCGCTTGCGGTTAAGACCCTTTACTACGATATCGGCGGTTTCATCTCTACGATGATACCTAGCGACGAGAGGACTATAAACGGCTGTTTTGCGCTTTACTACGCTTTGTCTATGGAGGGCGGCAAGATGACGGAAGAAGACGACTTCGCCGCCGAGGATAAGTGCTTTATCACCGTTAAAACGCTAATTCCCGGCGTCGATCCGACTTTTCCGTCCGTTACGCCGCTAGTGCCTGCTTGCGTTTGGTACGAAAGAGAAGCCTACGATATGTTCGGCCTAGTAGCCGAGGGCTTGCCCGATAAGCGTAGATTGGTGCTAAGCGACGATTGGCCGGACGGCCTTTATCCGCTTAGAAAAGACGCGATGGACTACCGCTATAGACCAGATCCAGTCGCTCACCAAGATGAGCCCGACACCGAGTTTTTATTTCCAAAAGGCGATAGCGTCATCGACGTGCCGCTTGGGCCTTTGCACGTAACTAGCGACGAGCCGGGACACTTTAGGTTATTTTGCGACGGCGACGAGATCATAGACGCGGACTACCGCCTCTTTTATCAGCACCGCGGTATGGAAAAGCTAGCCGAAAACAGAATGAATTACGATCAGATGGGCTATCTTGCAGAGCGCGTCTGCGGAATTTGCGGTTACGCCCACGCGATTGCGTGTATAGAAGCGGCCGAAAAAGCTATAAAGCTAGAAATCCCGCTAAGAGCGCAGGCTATCCGCGTGATTTGTCTTGAGATCGAGCGCCTCCACAGCCATCTTTTAAATATCGGTCTAGCCTGCGAGGTAACGGGTAACTACAACGCTTTTATGCATATTTTTAGGGTGCGCGAGT